>JAEEOD010000388.1 GCA_016284115.1 Bacteroidaceae bacterium | reverse complement strand
CTTTGTCAAGCTTTTCGCGGTTATCCTCGCTAAGCCACAACTTGAGCAGTTTCACCATCATCACTTCGGGCAGTTTCATCTCCCAGTCGGCCAATTCTTGTAAGCCATCCGTCTTTTCCACCCAAGGCATCAGCCATTCCATCATCATTGAAAGATAGTAATTGTCGTCGTGCTTGTTGGGGGCACTTTCGTACACCATTGCTGTATGCAACTTATTTGCTGCTACAAGCGACAAGTCCTGTTTCAGATTTTCTTTCATCATACAAAAAAGTTTATAATTACACTTAGAGAAATCCATCGTGGAAAACTCGGGTGCAAATATGCAGGATTGTTTTTGATACTTCGTAAATTGTACGTAAAAATTTCTCGGAACGTAACTGCCTAAAATCCAACGCATTCTTAGATTGCATCAGATAATTTGAAAACAATCCACGTCAATCCTGGAGCAGGTGTCGTTTCAGATAGCTCTCAAAGGTAGTCATCAGTTGTTTGAATTGATAGGTCTTGTCTATTCGGCTGAGGCTGCTCTTTATCGTCTTTTCGTTGGTAGATAGTTCCTCGAACGCAAACACGATATCAGACATTTGCAAGCGATTGTCGTTGATGATACACATACTGATGGTGCGCCCAATAAATGCTCCCACTTTGTTGAGGTAGAGGTTACAAAGTGATCCATCCAGGAACTCCATCATCATATCTGCTTCTTTCTCCATCATCTCGTCCATTGCCTTGCAGAATGTTTCGGCATTGATATAGAAAAGATAGGAGCCAACATGTCCTTTGGCATTACTCCTGATAATCTCGCCATTTTTGGTAGCAGCCTTGCAGATAATCGACTTCACCATTGAGTCGAAAGTCACTTGTACAGGAGGCTGGTTTTGTTGCATTGCGAGGGGCTGCGCATGCGACTGTTCCTTGACTTCGCCCAGTAGAAGCTCGTTGTCCTTAATACTACTTAGGAACTTTGCAGTCAAAGGATGGTCGTTTATCAACTGGGACAGTGCTGCTCTATGCTGGTCAAATCTTTTGTCTTTATCACACAAGTCTTTGAGCAGGAACAGGGTAGTGTTCAATACCAGATCAGTGGTTATTTCCACTTTTCTCCTTGATCGCCGCCTTACTACGCCCAGTATCTCAAACGAAGAATACCTGTCGCGCATGGCCTCTTGCAACAGGACAATGGCTTCGGTAGGATGTGGGTGTTTAATATAGACTTGCAAGGCGTTCTCTGCCTCTTTCCATATCTCCGCTGGTGAGAGGTCATCTCCTTCCCTACCCAACCTTTCCAACACTTTGAATAAGATGTACGTTTTGTGTTTGTCCAACATGTTGAGCGAATCATTCAATCGCTCCGAAACTGTCAATCTTTTCATATAATGTATATTTTGTGATTTCCGTTGCAGTCCCCTAAAAAAGTTGCAAAGGTAGCCATTATTATTCTACCATGCAAGAACCTTTAGCTGCAATCAGCAAGAGTGGCACATTTTCTCTACTACGGGAGGACGGTCGGTCCTCCCGTAGTAGAGCGCCGGTCCTCCCGTAGTAGACGAAAAACGCTGCTTAACCCCTAAAAAGTTTGACTACACCATATTTATTTATAATAAAGGGAGACCATAGACTTACTTAATCGTGTTTTTGGATAAATCACTCACGGTCGTCAAAAAACAAACAAGTTTGCTTTGACTCGCTTAATCGTGATTTTAACATTTCAAAGAAAATTGGATAATAATTTGGGCATTTTGTGAAACATGTTGTTTTTCGACCTACCTTTGTCACCGCAATCAGGAAACAAAGGACACTGATCATTGCACAACAATTGTACAATTATTGTGAAGCATCGCAATGTCACAGCCAAAGGCCACGGAGGTGAAGAAATGATGCAAACGGGAAGCGGTGACCCGATATAGTTTACCGCACAACATCTAATTCAAAACTTTCTTTTATTATGTCCGCAGAAAAAATTTCTTTGGGGATTAATCTTCGTATGAACAAAAATGACAAGACGAGCGCCTTTGGCAAGTATTATCCAGAGGTGGATGTGCAGAAAACCCTCAGCTTGCGAGGCTTCGCCAAGCACATGACTGACCATGGCTGCTCATTCGGTCGTGACGTGATTGAGTCTGTGCTTTTCAAGATTACCGAATGCTTGCCAGAACTGGTAGGACAGGGAGTACCTGTGCAATTGGGCGGCTTGGGTATCTTCTATCCTACTGCTGAGGCAAAGCAGAATGCAGGCATCGCTTCTATAGCAGATATGGAAGGCCTGGATCCCAACGACATCGTGCAAGGTATCCATATCCGCTTCCTGCCCGACAGCAGCAAGTTGGATAACCTGTGTGGCCCTGCTTTCAAGAGGGCATGCAACCTCGAACTGCGTAACATCGTCGATACCCAGGAGGTGATAGATAAGGGAAAGGTTCGTAAGGTACAAACCTTAATGCCTATAGCTTCGGCAATTGCCATCACACGCTCTGGCAATACAGGTGAAGGTACTGGTGGTAATAGCGGAGGCAGCAACTCTGGCAGTGGCACTAATACAGGTGAAAACACTGGTGGTGATAATGGTGGCGGAGACAACGGTGGCGGTGACGACATGCAGATCTAATAATTGCAAGAACTGACCTTCACTCGTCTTGCACTACCAATTAATTATTAACAATAAAAAATGATCTATGAAGAAATTTAAAATGCCTTCGAATCAGAAGATAGGTAATCTTATCATTACCATCATTACCGCGATTGTATCAACGTTCTTTATGCAAAGCTGTATGATTGTTTGATCACCAACAGTTATGAAAGAACTGAAACTATTAAATGTAAAGTACTTGGTCATCCATTGCTCAGCCACCAAAGTTAACCGCCCTTTCAGCGTGGAAAGCCTTGTGGCTACAGGCAAGGAGAAGTTTGGACAGTGTTCCTACCACTATTACATTACGAGAAAGGGATTTGTGTTCAAACTGTTGCCCCTGTCGGTACAGGGAGTTCATGTAAGCGGTTATAACAGTTGTTCGGTAGGTATCTGTTATGAAGGAGGTTATGACGATAATGGCAACCCAACAGATACTCGAACAGAACATCAGAAAACTGCAATGCTCGACTTGCTGAAGGATTTGAAAACATTCTTCCCAACTGCTCGTATAATTGGACACTGTGAACTACCTGGTGTCACCAAGTCCTGCCCCTGCTTCATACCCTCAAAGGAGTATGCAGCCCTCTGAAAGTGAGCGCCCAGCCTAATCGGTTGGGCGCTATTCTTTTTGCCAATTATTGCCTTTCTTCGGTGCAGGGAAGTCACATTCTTTTATATAAGCAATAAGATGCTCTTTCAGTGCTGAAAGGTCAAGACCAATGATGTACGAATTGAAAGCTATCATATCTACTACAATTTGTAGCAAATATTAGAAATAAATACCTATATATTTTACTCGCTAAAATTAGATATAGAGATTGATCTATACAACATTATTTCAAATCTTTTTCAATGTCACAATATCCAGTGATGTTTTTTTATTATTTTATAGTAAATGGACCACTTGATCTAACTTTAATTTCTTTAGGAGAACCTGAGCTATCTAGCTTAATGCCTTCATTAGGACAATCTATGACTAAATAATCTAGTGTTTCAAACTGAGAATTTCTCAACCTCTCCTCTAGATATCCCATTTTTGATTGTTCATATTGCTCTCTTACTTTCTCATCATTAGTTTTTTCCTCATCTATGGTCTCCCAAAACACACGAGTTGCATTCTCCTTTAATGACTCATATTCGTAGCATAATGGTCGTGATATATCAAATAAAGATGCTAAGCAATAGCAATAATTAGATGGATTATCACTTTCTATGACAGGAAGAACTATGTTTTCTAAAAATTGTTTGCCATATGGAAAATCATCACTTATATGAGTTGATGTATAAAGAACACCCCAAATTACATCTGGATCTATTGCACTTTTCTCTCGCTGCGTGATTTTTCTATTATTGTATATTATTGTCTCTACTAGCATTTGTGGTATTATATACTCAGGTTTGAATACATCATTATAATTACTTACAGCATAACCACAAGCAAGCACCAAAGGGATGCGTCTAATAGTCTGAGTTATCCTATTAGGATAATAATCAGAATCACTAGGAAGCCTCATATCAAAAACTCTAAATGTGTGTCTTACCTTATATGCCGAGAACATTAAATAATTAAAGACTGGCCTTTGCAGTTCTTCCCAACAAGAGTAAACACTATTGCCAAGATATAAACAAGGATATCCCGGACTACTAAATCTTTGTGTGCTAACAATACCTCTTTTATTCAATGGTATGTGAAACATATCTTGAATGGAAAAGTTTTCCCCAAATTTTCTTTCGCGCGCTCGATAATATAACTCTCCTACATTAATATCAACCCAATCAATACTTGAAAAAAGACCATCTGCCTCCGATTTGCCATTCATAATTAAAAAAAACTTTCTAAAGGCCTCACCCTTACGACCATCATAATATAGCTTAAGTACCTCTATTAGTTTAGAACACAAATTTTTCACATCTTCTAGTACGTCACCTGTGAAACCATCAATACTTGAAACTATGCTGATGTACCTATCAAAAGTTACTCTAATATTTTGTATAAAATCATTCTCCCATCTACAGGGGAACATTCCATCTATTTCTTGTTTGAAATCTTCAATAGCCATACAGCATCAAATTTTTTACTATATAATAACTATAACCCACTCAACCTCGATTAACTTCATGATGCTTACCGTGTCACAAACACTCTCCAACTACCATCTTTTTCTCCACGTTCAACGTACTTCTTCTGAATCAGCTGGTCAAGGAGTTTCTGAATGGCAGCAATACTGATGCCTGTTACTTCTTTCATATCAGCCAATGTAAGCGTTGGTTGTGTTCGCATAGCATTCAGTATTTTAGTATAGTTAGGCGTACGGAAAGCTATCCGTTCACCATCATACCACCATACATTTTCATCCTTTTCACTCACAAAGAGTACATCGTTATAAACCTCAGTAGCTACCAGTTCATTAAAGTATTTCAAAAATGGTTTGATGCTCTTAATATCAGCATGTGCACCATCAGTAGGCACAGGGCCGATCTCTAAATCTGTCTGATGCAAAGCCTCTAAATA
>JAEEOD010000387.1 GCA_016284115.1 Bacteroidaceae bacterium | reverse complement strand
TTTACCATATGAGTAAAGTCCTACGTTGTTTCCAAACTCCAAACAAGAACCTGGCTCAATAGTTAGTGTAACGCCTTTCATTATACCGAGATTCTCATTAACATAATATACATGATTTGCAGTCAATGTACGATTTTCAGAAACAAGGCCGCTTATCTTTATCATATTGTTTACTGTCACATAGACATCTTGAGCAAAACTCTCCGAACCTTCTGCATAACTAACATCAAAAGTAAACTTGATCCGTGTATTATCTCTAATGTTATTGGCAAATACAACGGCGATTGGTGTTTTGGCCGTTTCACTTCCATAAGCAGAAATGCTGTATCCAAAAGGCACTTCTGAATTTTGAATCGTGACAAAACCTTGATATGCATTATCAACAGTGAGCCGTAAATTAATGTCAGTAGCATTTGCCCAAGTGTTTCGAAGGACGGGTGTAAACTTGATGGTTTCACCAGCATCCACTTGACCATCAATATTTGTATTGCCTTCCACATTGTCATCAACCGTCAATGAAACCAAGTCAATCTTTGGCGTTCGCGGCGTATCGTCACTATAAATATCTTCGAAATTAGCCTTCAAATGAATCAAATCACCAAAGAGTACATCCTTCGACTGGTAGTCCTTCACCATCTGCAATGCAGAGATTGCTCCAGCGAGAAGAGGAGCAGACATTGAAGTTCCGCTAAGTTGATTATACTTACCATCTGGAAGTGTGCTATAAATCTTATCACCTGGCACTTGTACTTCGTAATTGCGTCCATCAACACCATCCTCACTATAGATAGGACCATCCGGGTCATAGTTACTGAAAGTGGCTCGTTGCAAGTTTGGTCCGCTTGCTTCAACACCTAAAACCAGGTAGTATGCAGCAGGATACATTGTACCACAAAGTGGAGCAATATTTGTATAGATTTCGAGTCCGTTATTTCCTGCTGATGCCACAAGGATCGCAGCTTGGTAAGCATTATCTATAGCATATTTCATATAAGATCCCAATTTGGGGCTACCAAGGCTCATATTGATAACATCGGCACCATTCGCAGCAGCATAATCAATACCTCTGGCAATCGTTGCTTGGTCACCTTCACCTCTGTCGTTCATCACTTTCACTGGCATAATCAGCGCTAAAGGATTGGCTCCAACAATACCGATATTGTTATCAGCTGCCGCCGCAATACCAGCGACATGAGTTCCGTGACCGTTGCGGTCTGTTAGATCACCGTAATCATCTACGAAGTTCCATCCATACTTGTCATCAACAATACCATTATTATCATCGTCGTAAGCTCTTTCACCCTCAGCCTCTTGTGTGTTTGTCCAAATATTATCCACCAAGTCGGGATGAGTGATGTCAACACCCGTATCAAGAATGGCTATCACGGGACGACGGTTATTGATAATGGGCTTATTCCACAACTTCTGGATTTTCTGCTGCGTAATACCATACTGGCGGAAATAGAGCGGATTGCTACTAGGATTAGAACATATGACACTGGCCGTTGTTTCTATAGCGACAGGCGCTCTACGCACACTTTGGGTCTGAGCAGTAGATGTTGCGCCATAACCAGAAGGCACGTCAGCCGTGATATATACCTTATAGTTAGGTTCGGCATACTCTACCTCAGACAGGGCCTTTAGCTCTTCTATTAGTTTCAACGTAGAATCGGGGCGTTGTACATTGGTTTTTATCCAGTATACCTTGTCAAGATTCTTCTCCTCTACAATTGTTCCATTGGGAGCTGCTTTCCTGCGAAGTCTTGACTTGGGCTTAGCGACCTCAGCAGGGAACAGTTTCTCCATGTCCTTCACACCATAGCTGCGCAGCAACTGGTCAACCTTATTAACACTAGCAGCACGGAACTGTCCTCTTGATGTGCGCTGTACCTGAATAGAACTATCGTCTTTGAACTTTACCAGCACTTGACCTGGAACAAAATCATTTGCCCTTGCAGACTGGTCAACACGATTGACACCATCTTCATTGTCATTACTGACCTGTGCAGTCGTCGGCATAGCCATTGCTCCCAGCAACAGCGATAAGCCTAAGGTTAATAAATTCTTTTTCATAGTTACTCTTGTTATTGGTTCTTACTTTTGTTTGTTCACTTCATGGCACAGCAGAAGCGCGGGACTGCCTTTGCCAGTTCCGAGATGAAGGTCCTAGGAAAACCCAATAATAGAAAATGGAGAACAGCCCCACGCGTATACACGTGAAGCCGCTGTGCCCTCCCGCTATTATTAGCCTTGCTTTTTGAAAATTTCCTAGGTTCTCATCTCGCAAGTTTGGAGCATAACGCTTCTTCTGCCGAGCGGGTCCTTCCCACTCTGGGGGCAAAGATAGGAAATATTTTTGAAACCTCCAAGAAAAAACGACAAAAAAAATCCGAAGCATAGGGCTTCGGAGATATAGAGGTTCACTTGGATATGATGAACGTAATAAACTATAGTCTCAGCAAATCTTTCACGGAGTATATTTTACTCAACGCTTCGAATGAGAAATACTGGTCATCCATAATCATGTAGTCTTCACGCTGTTTCTTGCTCAATTGCTTGATATCACTTTTAATCCCCTATAGCGTCTGCAAAGATAGGTATTATTCCTGAAAGTTCCAAGAAAAAAGAAAAAAAGCGCCGGGGCACGAAGCCTCGGCGCTTTGGGTGATAGTTGGTAGATAGAGGATTACTTCTCCTCGGTAGCAGCCTCCTCGGCAAAGTCGAGGACGTTCTTGCGGTTGGCCTGCATACGCTCGTAGTCTTCCTTGGAACCAACGATGATCTTCTCGAACTCGCGCAGACCGGTACCGGCGGGGATG
>JAEEOD010000386.1 GCA_016284115.1 Bacteroidaceae bacterium | reverse complement strand
TATATTTTTAAACAAGTAATCTTTAAACCTTATACGGGTCTTCCGGATGCTGCTTGGGGTCATACAGCATAGCGGTACATATACAGAACTTACGGTTCTTCTCCATCAGAATGTGATGATTGATACAACCCTCACAACCTTTCCAGAAAGCATCATCATCGGTTAGCTGCGCAAAGGTAACTGGTACATAACCTAATTCTGTATTCATTTTCATGACAGCTGCACCACTGGTAAGACTGAATATCTTTGCCCACGGCCAACGCAGACGAGCCAGTTTGAAGGTAGCATCCTTGATCCGTTTAGCAATACCACGACCTTGATAGTCTGGGTGAACAATCAAACCTGATGTGGCAACAAACTGCTTGTTGCCCCAGCTTTCTATATATGAGAATCCCACAAACTCGTCACCTTTAAGAGCAATCACCGCTTTACCTTCCTTGATTTTGGTAGCCACATAATCGTATGTGCGCTCTGCAATACCGGTTCCACGCACTTTAGCTGCCTCCCTGATAGTATCTAATATGGTGTTAACGTAAGCCACATGGCTTGGGTCAGCCACCATCACTTCAATTTCATTATTGTCCATATTAATTATCGTTATTGTTTTCTTGTATATTCGGAAATACTGTTTCCAGAATTTCCATTACTTGGTCTTTCGTTAAACGTCTAGAGGTAACCATCATGATGGTGTCGTCACCAGCAATGGTGCCCAATACACCTTCTGGCTTTTTGTTGTCGATATCATAAGCCATACCGCTGGCATATCCTGGACGAGTATGTATCACAACAATGTTTGCCGCCACATCAACTGATACGAAACCGCTGGCATTCAGCATGTCGCTAACACGTTGATGTGTTTGACGTCTATACATCACATCATTAGGTAATACATATACATAATTACCTTGATGGTTGGCAGCCTTGGCCACTTTCAATTGCTTCAAGTCTCTTGAGAGTGTTGCTTGTGTGACGTTGAACCCTTCTTTTTGAAGTTCCTGCATCAGTTCTTCTTGCAAGCGAATCTCTTGGCTCGAGATAATCATTTTGATGGTACCTAACCTGTCAACTTTCTTCTTCATTTGAATAAATATTCTAAAAACGGTGCAAATATACAGCATATTTTTGAAATAATATTCATTTTTACCTTTATTTTTTATTCTTTGTTTCTTTTTTTTGCAATAACGCATCGAAAGCATTATTTTTGAACTTGACTTTTAATAGACAGACATCATGAGATATTTTGTTGCTATATGGCTGATAGCATTCTCTTGCTTATTCACTTCTTGCTCTCAAAAAGCTAAAGTAACGTTAATACAACAGCAAGTTGAGATGCTTTCCAATCCGATAGGCATTGATGTACAGGTGCCTCGATTTAGCTGGATAATACAATGTAATGCTAATGAGGTGAGACAAACTGGTTATCGTATTTTGGTGGCATCATCGTTGGAAAACCTCCATCATGAAATAGGCGATTTATGGGATTCTGGTGAGGTGGCATCAGATTCTTCTGCTTATATATCCTATAAAGGAAAATCTTTAGAGAGTCGACAGCAAGTGTATTGGAAAGTAAAAGTACAGACCAACAGAGGCTCCTCATCGTGGAGCGAGCCAAATACTTGGTCAATGGGTTTGCTTCACCTTACCGACTGGCAAGCTCAGTGGATAGGACATAGTGCCTTCCCTCTTGATAAGTTAAAAGGTCATACGGTTGTGCCGGCACGTTATCTTCGAAAGGAATTCAACATTGGAGATAAAGAAGTGGAACGGGCTATTTTTTATATTTGTGGACTTGGTTTGTATGAGGCATACATCAATGAACAACGTATTGGTGAACAACAATTAGCACCAGCCCCTACCAATTATAATAAAGACGTTAAGTACAATGTGTTTGATGTTTCAGAACAACTGGCAAGTGGTAATAATGCTATAGGTGTGGTGTTGGGTAATGGAAGATATGTGTCTATGCGAATGTCTGGAGAACCTTCAAGTAAGGATGTAGAACATTTTGATATGCCTAAATTGCTACTGCAACTTGAAGTGCAATATGCAGATGGTAGCAGACAGTTGATATGCAGTGATAATACTTGGAAGTTGTCTGTGGATGGTCCTGTCCAAGCCAACAATGAATTTGATGGTGAGATATATGATGCCAATAAGGAGATGCCTGGATGGAACAAAGCTGGTTTCGATGAGACCATGTGGATGCGTGTGGAATTGATGGAGCGACCAACAGGCAAGTTGTCTGCACAAATGAACCCCAACATCCAAGTCATGGACACCATTCACCCCATTACCATCAATGAGTTGGAGAAAGGTGTGTATGTGTTGGATATGGGACAGAACATGGTAGGTTGGTTGCAGATGAAAGCTAAAGGGCAGAAAGACGATAAGATATCTCTCCGTTTTGCCGAACTACTGAAAGATGATGGTACCCTCTATACGGCTAACTTGAGGTTCTCTGAGCCCAAAGATGTGGTAATATTGAAGGACAGTCAGCCAATGACCTGGCATCCCAAGTTTGTGTATCATGGTTTCCGATATGTTGAAGTGAGAGGCTTGACATACAAGCCATCATTGGCTGATTTTGAAGGTCATGTGTTATATGACAAAATGGAGACTACCGGTTCGTTCGAGAGTTCCAATGATATGCTGAATAAGATTTATTCCAATGCCTTCTGGGGAATTCGTGGCAATTATCGGGGTATGCCTACCGATTGTCCGCAACGCGATGAGAGGATGGGGTGGTTTGGTGATCGTACCACTGGTTGTTATGGTGAGAGTTATATATTCAACAACCATCTCCTTTATGCAAAATGGTTGGATGATATTGAGGCCGAGCAGACCGAAGAGGGAAGCTTGCCCGATGTGGCACCTGCCTTTTGGGATATCCGAAGTGACAACATGACATGGCCGGGCGTTTTCCTCACAGCTGCCAATATGCTATATGAACGCTATGGTGATATACAACCATTGGTGAAGCACTATCCTGCCATGAGAAAATGGCTTTCTTATATGAAAAATAAATACGGTGTGGATGGTATCATCACTAAAGATACTTATGGCGACTGGTGTATGCCTCCAGAACGTCCAGAGTTGATTCATTCTCAAGACCCTGACCGTATCACAGCAGCTAGTGTTATGTCCACTGCTTTCTATTATGATTTTTGTTGCCTTATGGCAAAATTTGCAGCTGCGCAAGACTTGACAGAGGACGAGGCTTTCTATCTGGCTGAAGCAGAGTCTACCAAAGAAGTTTTTAACCAAAAGTATTTTAATCAGGAAGAAGGCTACTATGACAACAATACCGTAACTGCCAATATTTTGCCTTTACGTTTTGGAATGGTAGATGAGGCTAACCGCCAACGGGTGTTTGATAATATCTTGCGTACTACTGTCAATGACTTTGGCAGTCATATAAGTACGGGTGTGGTAGGAATCCAGCAACTCATGCGTGGACTTACCGATTATGGCTATGGTGAATTGGCTTTGCAGATTGCTACTAATACCACTTATCCTAGTTGGGGATATATGGTAGAGAACGGAGCTACCACCATTTGGGAACTTTGGAATGGTAATACAGCAGATCCAGCTATGAATTCTGGCAATCATGTGATGCTGTTAGGTGACCTTATCATTTGGCTTTACGATTACTTGGCTGGCATTGCTCCAGATGAACCTGGCTTCAAAGTGGTGAAGATGCGTCCATACCCCATTAAAGGTCTTGACTATATCAAAGCGTCTTATAACTCAGTCTATGGAGCTATCAAGAGTAGTTGGAAAAAAGAGAATGGACTTTTTGATTGGCATATCACT
>JAEEOD010000385.1 GCA_016284115.1 Bacteroidaceae bacterium | reverse complement strand
TTCCAACGGTCATACCCACCCTCAAACGATGCGAAATAATATAGGTTCTCAGCATCTTTGTCAATCATCATGCCGTTCATGCTCGACGAATTGGGAGTGACACGCACGATACGGTCTTCGATGCCTTCAAGTTCTACATTGACAGGCTTTACCTCATCCTTTTTCTCATCTTTCTTGTCGCCTTCTTTCTTATCCTTTGATTCATCTTTGCCTTCAGCTTTTTTCTGCTCTTTCTCTAACTCCTTCTGCAACTCATAGTCTTCCTTGCTGAGGCGATACTTATCATAGGCATCTTGGTTAAAGAACGCCATCAAGGCATCATCTTGCGAAGACCATGAAGCATGGCTACGCATACCATAACGGTTGCTTTGGAAAAGGATAGCATTGCCATCCATCACCCACATAGGACTTCCGTCTATATAACCACTGTTAGTAAGGTTGGTAATGCTGCCACCATTGGCACTTACTAAGCCTATGTCTGCAAATGGGTCACGTTTGTTGCCGATAAACTCAATGGCAAACCATTTGCTATCAGGAGACCAGTCGTAACTGAAACCGCCTGATGTTTCTGGCCACATAGAGCCGTCAGTAACAGTTCGTACTTTTTTGCTTTCTAGGTTCATCACCTTCAATTGTTTACGGTTCTCAATAAATGCCAGTTCCTTGCCGTCAGGAGAGAAGGTAGGATAGGTACGTTCTATGCCATCGTTGCCAGGAAAGAGCACTGTCTCATCTATCACTGTTGCGTTGGCGAAATTGGGGTCTTCTTTGCGGGCAATCTTAGCTTCGTAAAGGTTCCAGTGACCATCGCGTTCGCTCACATATACCAGAGTACGGTTATCTTTACCAAACACAGGACTCATCTCATTGGCTGCAGTGTGGGTAATCTGCTTGGTAGTATTGTATTCAACAGAAGTTACGAAGATTTCACCTCTAACGGAAAATGCAACTTCCTTACCATCGGGAGAAACTGTAGCAGAGCGTGCTCCATTGCTGAATTTCAGGTCAGCAAGCAGGTTTTCATCATCTCGAGTCAAACTGATAGCTACTTTTTTAGCACTACCATTAGCAGGCTGGGTGTAGATCTCACCATCATAAGAATAACAGAGTAAGCCACTATTGGCAACGGAGAGGAAACGTACAGGATGATCTTTGAAAGAGGTCACCTGTTTGGCATTCTGTGTATCACCTAATAAAAAAGAATACACATTAAATGAACCACGATTACGTTCACTCAGGAAATAAACCGTCTTGCCATCAGGAGCAATGATTGGATTACGGTCCTCACCGGCACGAGCAGTAAGGTTGGTGTGCTTTCCCGTCTTAACGTCATATTGCCAGATGTCCCTTGATACTGAAGATATCTGGTGCTTACGCCATTGATCCTCAAAACCTTTCTGGTCTTGGTAGAGGAACATGCTGCCATCCTTGCTGAAGTTCACCATTTCGGCAGGAGTACCTAATACCTGTGTGGTCCTGCCACCCTCAACTGGTACACGATATAGCTCCGTCATTTGTGCACGAGGGAACATAGCGCTTGTCGCAGGGTCTTGAATTGTTGCTGAAAACAATACATACTTGCCGTCAGGGCTGAAAGTCCAAGGCGTTTCTGCAGCAGAATTAGTGGTCAGGCATTTGGCAGAACCACCTTCTGCAGACATCACGTAGATATCGAAGTTGCCGTTGCGATCGGTGGCAAAAGCTATTTCTTTGCTATCGGGTGACCAGATGGGGTTACACTCGTAAGAGTCCTGTGTGGTGAGTTGCACAGCCGTTCCACCTTGCGAACTAACTTTATAAATATCACCTTTATAGCAGAATAGTATTTGCTGACCGTCAGGTGAGATCTGCACATCACGCAGCCACAAAGGAGTGACAGCCATGCTGCTCAGCGAAAGTATGACCGAAGCCAATAGGGTAAAAATTCTTTTCATATCAATAAATGAGATTAATTATTGTGGTGTAAAGTTAGCGTTTTTTTAGCGGTTTTAGAAAAATATTTTGGAAATATTGGCGAATATCGATAGAAAAGTGTATCTTTGCAACCGCATTCACATGATATGCAAAATGTTTGGACTATGGTGTAATGGTAGCACAACAGGTTTTGGTTCTGTTTGACTGAGTTCGAATCTCGGTAGTCCAACATAAAGTTTAACGCTGGTTATCTGAAAAAGATAGCCAGCGTTGTTCATTGGATGGTACCCGGAGTGGGACTTGAACCCACACAGCTGCAATAGCCAAGGGATTTTAAGTCCCTCGTGTCTACCGATTCCACCATCCGGGCATCAGCAGTGTTATTTTGCGGTGCAAAGATAATTGCTATTTTTTATTCTGCAAAAAATATCAGTAACTTTTTATACCTGTAGAAGTCGTTGTTCAGCGTTCTCTACCTTATCGAAACCGAATTTGCCCAGTTCTTTGTCCATTAGAGCACTGATTTCTGCATTGCAGAGGTTTCCTATACTGCCTTCATGTGTGTGATGTACTTCTTGTACATGCTGGAATTTGCCAGCTTCGAACTCCAGTCCCACTTGTTTGTATGCATCACGGAATGGTACACCCTGTAACACAAGTTCGTTGACACGTTCCACTGTAAAGATTGGTTGGTAGCGGGAATCGTCAAGGATATGCGTGTTTACCGTCAGTTGACTGATGATATAGGTTGTCATCTTGATGCAATCTTTTAATTCATCGAATGCAGGGATGAATACCTCTTTCAGTATCTGATAATCTCGGAAATAGCCACTTGGCAGGTTGTTACTAATAAGCATAATCTGCTGGGATAATGCCTGCAACTTGTTGCACTTTGCACGCGTCAGTTCGAAAACATCAGGATTTTTCTTATGAGGCATAATGCTGGAGCCTGTAGTGCACTCGTCGGGCAATTTTACGAAACCGAAATTCTGACTGTTAAACATACAAGCGTCAAAAGCTAATTTGGCGATGGTACCGGCGATGCTTGTCAAAGCGAAAGATACTATGCGCTCCATTTTACCACGTCCCATCTGGGCATAAACAACGTTATAGTCCAACGAGTCGAAGCCTAAAAGTTCGGTGGTCATGGTGCGATTTAGGGGGAACGAAGAACCATAGCCTGCAGCCGAACCGAGTGGGTTACGGTTTACTATGCGGTAGGCAGCTTGCAACATCGTCATATCATCTATCAAACTTTCGGCGTAGGCGCCCAACCATAGACCAAAAGATGAAGGCATAGCTATCTGCAAATGTGTGTAGCCTGGCATCAGTACGTCTTTATAGCGTTCGCTCTGTTCGACCAACGTGTCAAAAAGCTGTTTTGTCAGACCTACTAATTCTTTTATCTGGTCACGCGTGAAAAGCTTAAGGTCAACCAACACCTGGTCGTTTCGTGAACGTCCGCTGTGTATCTTCTTGCCGATGTCGCCCAAAGCACGGGTGAGCATGAGTTCTACTTGTGAATGTACGTCTTCAATGCCTTCCTCAATCACAAAATCTCCTTTGACGGCTAACTCATAGATTTTCTTGAGTTCCTGAAGTAGAACGGTGAGCTCTTCAGTTGTAAGCAAACCGATACTTTCAAGCATGGTAATGTGTGCCATGCTGCCAAGCACATCGTAAGGAGCTAAATAAAGATCCATTTCACGGTCTCTACCTACAGTAAAGCGCTCTATCTCTTTATCAATCTGTGTAGATTTTTCCCAAAGTTTCATTTCTTATTAATAAGGTACTTGGGCAAGGGCTTCCACGATGCGATTCAATCCGTCCTTGATAGGTTTTTGCACCATGCCAAGCATGAAAGGGTTAAGTTGCAAGCCAGCAACCAATTTCATTTCACAAGCTTCTGGACCTTTGGGTACCAGTTCCATGCGGATGTCAAATGGAATAGGCGACTGAACGGTACCATAAGTGACACTATGAAAAGGTTCTGTATCTTTGATCTGCATGGATACAGCCCCCATAGGTGTCTTGAAAGTCAGCATCCCGTTGTCAAGACAGATATTGTCGAGTTTGTCGGCAGGAATGCGCTCCTTCAACATTTCTAAATTATCGGAATTCGACAATTTTTCGAAAACAATACGTTGAGGAGACTCAATCAGTTTGCTGTCGCTCTCAAAAGTTGTTGTACTCATATATACATTCTTTTATTTAAGGTCATCACCCCAATGGGCAGGGTCTTTGCGCCACTCGTTCAGGGTAGGGATATCTTTTTCCTCAATATAGCCAGTCTTCAAGGCAGTCTCTATCACTGCATCATAATTGGTGAGGGTTATTAAATTAACTTTTGCTTCTTTGAAAGCTTTTTCTGCCACAGGGAAGCCGTAGGTATAGCTAGCTACCATACCGATAACTTCGCAACCATCTCTGCGGATGGCTTCTACAGCTTTCAAACTGCTACCGCCTGTTGATATAAGGTCTTCAACTACTACCACCTTCATGCCAGGGCGCAATTCGCCTTCAATCAGGTTTTCCAAACCATGATCCTTTGGTTTAGAACGTACATAGACAAATGGTAGATTCAAAGCATCAGCCACCATTGCGCCTTGTGGAATGGCTCCAGTAGCCACGCCTGCCACTGCATCTGCTTGTGGAAAATGTTCTAGGATGAGTCGGGTGGTTTCAAACTTTACGAAACTGCGCAAGGATGGATATGAAAGAGTCTTGCGATTGTCACAATAGAATGGTGACTTCCAACCTGATGCCCATGTAAAAGGGTTAGCTGGCTGCAATTTAATAGCTTTAATTTTCAATAGTTTTTCGGCGAATAGTCTCTCTAATGTCTTCATAATACATTTTACTTTTTATAAAAACAATGCAAAAGTAAACAAAAGTATGATAATCCCGAAATGATTGCCTTTTTTTTCAATCATCTATGTTGCATAACACTTCTTCATAAGTAAATCCACGTTGCAGAGCATAACGTATAAGTTTACATTTCATCATATAGTCATCTTGCTCTTTCAGCATTTTGCGCTTCTGATGCAGTAAGTCTCGTAATATTTGAATATATTCCTCTATATCAATCACTTCATCCATTATGGGCCGAAATACAGAACTAGGTATTTGTTTCTGACGAAGCCCTTGCTCAATCTTGATTCGTCCCCATTTGGCAAATCGATATTTGTCGTTGATATAAGCACGAGCATAACGCACCTCGTTTATAAATCCCTGTTTTTGTAGGGTCTCAACAATTTTATCGGTATCGCCTTCAAAACCCCACTGAAAGAGTTTTTCGCGGATGTCGGTTACACAATGTTCGCTTTTTGAACATAGGGTTGCGGCCTTTGCCAAAGCTTCTGTTGTTGATAGGGGTTTCATTTCTATTTAAAATATGATCTTGCAAAGACAAAGCGGTCGTTGTGACTAAGGTCTTTCAATACTTGGATATTTTGATAGTTTTGTTTCTCCAACAATTTTTTTACATTGTAACCGTACACATGGTTGGTCTCGAAAGCAAGCATCCCGCCAGGTTTTAACATGGTGCGGCCCAACTCTCCTATTTTGCGATAAAAGAGCAGGGGGTCCTCATTAGGCACGAACAACGCTATGTGTGGCTCATAGCGCAACACATTAAGTGCCATTTTATCTGCCTCTTTGGCTGTGATGTAAGGGGGATTGCTGATTATAGCATCATAAATCCCCTCTTCTGTTGGTGTAGGCTGGTATGAAAGTATATCCGTCTGGAAAAAGGATACATTCCCCTGTAATTTCTCATTGTTGAAAATGGCAATATTTAAAGCTTTCTCAGAGATGTCGCAAGCAGAAATCCTAGCTTTGGGCAGTTCTAAAGACAAAGATATAGCAATGCAACCGCTACCTGTACCGATGTCTAACACATAGGCGTCTGAGGGTAGTTGTTCAACTAAATACTGTACTAATTCTTCTGTTTCAGGGCGTGGGATTAAAACACCTGGTGACACATAAAACCTCCTACCATAAAATGGTGCTTGTTGTTGGATATACTGTATGGGCTCATAATTAAGCAATCTTTCAAGGATAGATTGCAGAAAAGTTTTCTGATTTAAAGATAATGCTATATCTTTGCCAAGGAAAAAGTCGGTAGGTCTCTGTCCCAGCATTTCGCAACAGATGATTCGGGTAAGGGCTACTGCTTCTTCTTTGCCATATAATGGCAGTAATGTTTGACGTATGTTGGCAATGGTGTTCTGCATATTTTTGCCAAAGTTACGGATAATAGAGAGCAGAACAAAATATGCTGCCTTTTTTTTATGCCGAGATGGAAAAAATAAAGAAACAACAATGACAAATGACGAAAAATTTATGCAGCGATGCATCCAGTTGGCCATGAACGGAAAGATTGGAGCACCTCCCAACCCTATGGTGGGGGCTGTTATTGTGCATAATGACCGTATTATTGGCGAGGGATATCATGCAAAGTTTGGAGAAGCTCATGCTGAAGTCAATGCCATTGCCAGTGTGAAAGATCAGGAACTGTTGAAGAGTAGTACCATCTATGTGAGCCTGGAACCTTGTTCGCATTACGGAAAGACGCCTCCTTGTGCTAACCTGATTGTTGAAAAAGGTATTCCCAGGGTGGTGATAGGTTGTATTGACCCATTCAGTAAAGTGGCCGGCAGGGGTGTTGAGGTGTTGCGCAAGGCTGGCTGTGAGGCGAAGGTGGGTGTGCTGGAAAAAGAATGCAGGGAACTCAACAGGGCTTTTTTTACTGTACAGGTGAAACAACGCCCTTTTATCACTTTGAAGTGGGCTCAGTCGGCTGATGGATATATGGACGTGATTAGAGAAGGGGGAGAGCCAGTCGTTCTTTCGTCACCTCATACTCAGATGATAGCTCATAAACGTAGGGCAGAACACCAGGCGATTATGGTGGGTACTCGTACGGCTTTGCTGGACAATCCCTCGTTGAGCGTCAGGTCATGGTGTGGCCCTCAGCCTTTGCGTGTGGTGTTAGATCGGGAATTGAAATTGCCGCGACATCTGCATGTGTTTGATGGAACTCAACCCACATTGGTGGTGACTGAGAAGAATGAGGAGGTGGCTGGCTGCTTGACTTTACAGGTTGATTTTAGCCGTAGTATCTTCCCCCCGCTGATGGAGGAACTTTTGAGGAGAAATGTCCAGTCGTTGCTGGTGGAGGGTGGTGCTACTTTGTTGCAGTCGTTCTTGGATGAAGATGTGTGGGATGAGGCTTATGTGGAACATTGTCCACAGATGTTAGGATACGGAATTTTGTCACCGCATCTTGCCAAACCCGTAAAATCATCCAAAAAAAAGCTAATTATGGGCCGAAACTACCATATATTTGATAATTTTGTATAAAACTTTGTCATAAATCTGCACATAAGAAAATTGTTTTTTAATTTTGCAGGTTGTAAATAAGAAAAGAAGACTTTGATGAGAACAAAACTCTTAATAGCCATAGCTTGTTTGTTGGGTTTGTGCATCGGATTTTGCGCTTGCGTGAAAGGCAATGATGAGCAAAATACCGAAATGAACATCAGCACTTACGTTACGGCTTTTGGTATTGACACGATAAATGGGAAGTATTATAATTTCAGCATTGATCAGGTGAACCACTTGATTTTTAATGCCGATTCTTTACCCGTTGGTTCCGATACTTTATTAAACGATATTGCCATAGATACCTTTTCAGCATCAGGATACATCACTTCTGGTTTGCTTGACTCTATAGTAATTGTGGGTAATAAGGTGGATCTTACGCCTGCTATCAACAAACCAGGTCTTATCTTTAAAATTATAGCCAATGATGGTAGCAGATCACAGGATTATAGCTTGCAGGTAAACGTACATAAAGTTGATCCAGGTGCTGCTTCTTGGAAAAACCTCTCAGGTTTGCCAGCTGAATTTTTAGCAGCTAAAAGTACTGACCATAAAGTGCTGATGAAGGGAAATGATTTAATGGTGCTTTTACGTGGAAACTTGCTAATGAAAGCAGATGTAAGTGATGTTTCTTCATATTCTTGGAAAACAGATACCATGACAGGTCTGCCTGATGATGCTTTGCTACACTCTACGCTATGTTTCGATGACACACTTTATATGATTTCCTCATCTGGTGATGTGTTTAATAGCTTGAATGGTAGTATCTGGCAAAAGAATGATGCTTTAAGTGGGGGTATTAAAACATTGTTGGCTGCATTCAGTGATAAACTGACTGCAGTTAAAGAGGTGGATGGTGATTTGCGATTCTGTCTTACTACTGCTTCTACTGAAGCTTGGATGATTGGTGAGCCTGTTCAGGCAGGTTTCCCTGTAGAGAAGACCTGTTCAGATGTCTATGTTTCTGGCACAGGTGTTGAAAGAGCTATTTTGGTAGGATTACCCCTTGCAGGAGATGGCAGAATTGTTCCTTGGATGACTATAGACGGAGATGATTGGGGGCCCATGACCACAGACACAAAGTATTTTTGCCCTACGATGGACAATCCTTCTGTGATATACTACAATGATTTTTTTTATATAGTAGGAAATAAGTTGAATGAGATGTATGAGTCAATAGGTGGTTTGGTATGGGGTAAGTCTGCTGGTAAATTCCAAATGCCGATTGCGGCTGTTGGTCATGATCATTATGCGCTAACAGTGGACGATTCTAACTTTATTTGGCTACTTGTTATTGGTGAAGGTGATGAGGATACGCAATTATGGCGTGGCCGTATGAATGAGTTGAACAATTAATGAATACTGATGTATGGAGAAAGAAATACAGCTAGATTTAAGTAGCATACCATCTCATGTGGCAATTATCATGGATGGGAACGGTAGATGGGCTAAACAGCGTGGGATGGAACGCACGTTTGGGCATCAGGTCGGGGCTGAGACTGTGCATCAGATAGCAGAGGAAGCTGCTAGATTGGGTATTAAGTATCTTACATTATATACATTCTCAACAGAAAATTGGAATCGCCCTCAAGAGGAGGTTACTGCATTAATGGGACTACTTTTTGACCATATAAATGAAGAAACCTTTATGAAAAACGATATTAGTTTCAAGGTGATTGGTGATATTGATAAGTTGCCTGATTTTGTGCAGGGGAAATTAAAAAAATGCGTGGAACATACATCTCGTAATACTGGTATGTCATTGGTACTTGCGCTGAGTTATTCCTCAAAATGGGAACTAACGGAAGCAACGCGACAAATTGCGTCAAAGGTGAAAAATGGAAAGTTGAAGTTGTCTGATATTGATAGTAACACTATACAACAGCATTTGGCTACTAAAGATATGCCTGATGTGGATTTGCTGATTCGTACTGGTGGAGAACAGCGATTGAGTAATTATATGCTTTGGCAATGTGCTTATGCTGAGTTGTATTTCTGTGATACATATTGGCCTGACTTTAAAGAACAAGAATTGCGAAAGGCGATTGCTGCTTATCAGAACCGTGAAAGACGTTACGGTAAAACGAGCGAACAATTAAAATCAGATGATTAAAGTTGAAAGTTTAAAGTTGAATAGAAATAAAATGCAAAGTCGTTTTAACTACATATTGTTGTTAGTGGTAATGTTTACAATGGCTAACTGTCAGTGGACAATGGCGCAAGAAGAAGTGGCAGTGGATGCGTTGAATGACGGAACTCCTGTCATTCTATATTCAGGTGAGCCTAAAAAATATGTCATTGCAGGCATTGCAGTAGAGGGAGCTGATAATTATGAAGATAATGTGATTATTAATATCTCAGGCTTGCAAGTAGGTGAAACGATTGTAGTACCAGGTGATGACATTACAGAAGCTGCTAAACGTTATTGGAAGCATGGATTATTCTCTGATATAAGTATTCAGGCTGATAAGATTGTTGGTGACCGTATTTGGCTAAAAATAAAAGTGAGTATGCGACCACGTGTGAGCGAAGTTAACTATCATGGTTTGAAGAAATCAGAGCAGGAAGACTTGCAGGCACGAATTGGCATGATAAAAGGTAGTCAGATAACTCCTAACGCAGTGAGTCGTGCAGAGACTCTTATCAAACGTTACTTGGATGGTAAAGGTTTCAAAAATGCTGAAGTGAAACTGGTACAACGTGATGATCCTGATAGGAATAATGAGATCATCGTGGATGTAAATGTGGATAAGAAAGAAAAGGTTAAGGTTCACCAAATTATCATTGAAGGTAATAAAGCTCTAAAAGCAAACAAGATTAAGCGTGTGATGAAGAAGACCAACGAGAAGAATAAATTGGTCAATATTTTCCGTGCTAAGAAGTTCGTCCCTGAAAAATACGAGGAAGACAAGCAACTAATTATAGATAAGTATAACGAACTGGGTTATCGTGATGCTGTAATATTATTAGACAGTGTTTCTAATTTTGATGATAACACTGTGGATGTTTACATTAAATTAGAAGAAGGAGAAAAGTATTATATACGTAATATTTCTTGGGTCGGTAATACGGTTTACCCTTCAGACGTGTTGGCTAGTGTGCTGCAAATGAAGTCGGGTGACGTGTATAACCAGAAGAAATTAGAAGAACGTACAGTAACTGATGATGAGTCTGTCGGCAACCTTTATTATAATAATGGTTATCTATTCTATAGTTTGGATCCAGTAGAGGTGAATATCGTGGGCGATTCTATCGACTTGGAGATGCGTATCTATGAAGGACAACAGGCTACTGTCAATAAGGTAACCATTAGTGGTAATGACCGACTATATGAAGAAGTGGTGCGTCGTGAGTTATACGTGAAGCCCGGTAAGTTGTTCAGCAAGGACGACATTATGACTTCTATGCGTGAGATACAGCAGATGGGGCACTTTGATCCAGAACAGTTGCAACCAGATATTCAGCCTCGCCCAGAAGATGGTACAGTAGATATAGGTTTCCCTTTGGTGTCAAAACCTAACGATCAAGTGGAATTGTCGGCTGGTTGGGGGCAAACGGGTGTCATTGGTAAATTGAGTCTAAAATTTACCAACTTCTCCATGAAGAACCTGTTGCATCCGAGCCGTAAACATCGTGGTCTACTGCCACAGGGCGAAGGTCAGACCTTGACATTGAGCGGACAAACAAACGGTAGCTATTATCAGAGTTATAGTATATCATTCTTGGATCCGTGGTTTGGTGGCAAACGCCCGAATGCATTCCAAGTGTCGGCTTATTATTATGTGCAGACTGATATCAGTAGCCGATACTATAATACTGCCATGATGAATATGTATAATTATGGATATGGTATGGGTGGCATGTATGGTGGTATGTATGGTATGGGTGGCTATGGCTACGGTGGCTATGGTTACTCTAATTATGAGAACTACTATGATCCCGATAAGTACATGAAGATGATTGGTGCTTCTGTGATGTTTGGTAAGCGTCTGAATTGGCCTGATAACTATTTCCAGATTTCAGCAGAATTGTCGTTTAACAGGTATATGTTGAGCCAGTGGGTATATTTCCCTGTTACCGATGGAAGCTCCAACGAGGTGGCATTGAACTTTACCCTGGCTCGCAGGTCGACGGATAATCCAATTTATACTCGTCAGGGATCAGAGTTCAGTTTTTCTGTACAGCTTACTCCTCCTTGGAGTGCTATTGATGGTAAGGATTATAGCAAGTATGATCAGTCTAATCAGGCTGACTACAATAAGATGTATCGTTGGATTGAATATCATAAATGGAAGTTTAAGTCAAAGATATTCATTCCTTTGGCAGACCCTTATACGGTTAAACGTACACCTGTGCTGATGGCACGAGCCGAGTTTGGCTTGCTTGGACATTATAATAAATATAAGAAGTCCCCATTCCAAACTTTTGATGTTGGTGGCGATGGAATGACTGGTTATACTACCTATGCAACTGAAAGTGTGGCACTTCGTGGATATGAGAACAGTTCTCTGACTATGTCGAGGAGCCAGGCTGGATATGCTTATACACGCTTTGGAATAGAATTAAGATATCCTTTAATGCTTGAGACAAGCAGTACTATCTATGCTTTGGCGTTTTTAGAAGGAGGAAACGCTTGGCATGATGTTTCCAAATTCAACCCATTCGATATGAAACGCTCTGCTGGTTTAGGCGTGCGAATCTATCTGCCTATGATTGGTATGATGGGTATTGACTGGGGTTATGGATTTGATAAGATTAATGGCTCGGATGCCTATAGTGGCAGTAACTTCCACTTTGTGCTGGGTCAGGAGTTTTAATGATTGTATCACTTAAAAAGAGACGGAATTATGAAAAAGTTTGTGTTATTGATGTTAGCTTTGTGCGCCATGAGTCTAGGTGCCAGTGCACAGCGTTTTGCATTGATTGACATGGAGTACATTTTGCAGAATGTTCCTGCTTATGAGAGTGCAAATAGCGAAATAGAACAATTGTCAAAACAATGGCAGGCAGAAGTGCAGAAAGTCTCAGATGAGGCTAAGTCATTATACGAAAGCTATCAGTCGGCTAAAAACTTGACTGAGGCTCAACGTACACAACGTGAGAATGCTATTGTAGAGAAAGAAAAATCGGCAGCAGAATTGCGTCGTAAATATTTTGGTCAGGAAGGTGAGTTGGCGAAAAAACAGCAAGAGTTGATGCAGCCTATTATGGACGATATCTATGAAGTGGTAAAAGCCATAGCACAGAAGAAAGGTTATAGTATGGTGATTGACCGTGCTTCAGCTGCAAGTATCATCTTCGCATCACCAAATATTGATATTAGTGATGATGTATTGGCAGAATTAGGTGAATAATTCAGAATTATTTCCTACATTTGCAGCCGGAAGTATAAAGACTAATAAATTTAAAATAATAAAAACTGTAATTAAGATGTTAAAGAAAATTGTATTTGCCGTTGCTTTGATTGCCCTGCCTGCGTTGGGTGCAATGGCTCAGCAGAAGTTCGCTCATGTGAATCCTCAGGCAATTATCGTTGAGATGGCTGAATATAAGAAAGCTGTGTCTGATATTGAGGCAATGCAGAAAAATTACCAAAATGAACTGACGCGCACAGAAGAAGAATTTAACAAGAAGTATCAAGAACTTGTTGCTCAGCAAGATTCTCTGCCTCGCAATATTCTAGAGCGTCGTCAGAAAGAAGTCCAGGATATGTACGAGCGTCAACAACAGTTCCAGCAGGAAGCTAGCCAGTCATTGCAGCAGGCTCAACAGGAAGCAATGACTCCTATCCAGGAGAAGGTATTAAAAGCTGTAAAGGAAATCGCTGATGCTGAAGGGTATGCATATGTATTCGATGTTAACAGCGTCGTTGCCATAGGTGCTCAGAGCGTGGATATCACTGATAAGGTTAAGGCTAAGGTGGGCATTAAGTAATAGTTATGAACCATCGGTTGTCAAGCATACCTGGCCCTATCGGGGTGTTTGATTCAGGTTACGGAGGCCTCACGATCTTAAGTAAGATCCGTGAGGCTTTGCCTGCTTATGACTACATTTATCTAGGCGACAATGCCCGCAATCCATATGGTACTCGCTCTTTCCAGATAGTGTATGAGTTTACATTGCAAGCTGTAACCAAACTCTTTGAGTTGGGCTGTCATTTGGTGATTTTGGGATGTAACACAGCTTCGGCAAAGGCTTTGCGAAGCATTCAGATGAATGACCTTCATCTACTTGATTCTAATCGTAGGGTATTGGGTGTGATTCGTCCTACAGTAGAGTGTATTGGTAACCTAACTGCCACACGCCACATCGGTTTGTTGGCGACACCAGGTACGGTGAAGAGTGAATCTTATCCCCTTGAGATTAAGAAACTGTTTTCTGATGTGCAGGTCTATAGTCAGGCTTGTCCGATGTGGGTGCCTCTGGTCGAGAACAATGAAGCTAATGGAGAGGGTACCGATTATTTCGTGAAGAAATACCTTAATGAGCTATTGGCGAAAGATAACAAGATTGATACTATTATCTTAGGTTGTACGCATTATCCGCTGTTATTGAACAAAATAAAGCAGTATGTGCCTACTCATATTAATATTGTAACACAAGGAGAGTTGGTGGCAGAGAGTTTAAAAGACTATTTGCATCGTCATCCAGAAATGGATGCTAAATGTACCCGTGGCAATTCTTGCATATACTATACAACTGAATCTGAAGAAAAATTTACGGAATCGGCTTCTAT
>JAEEOD010000005.1 GCA_016284115.1 Bacteroidaceae bacterium | reverse complement strand
GATGATTCGAGACAACGAGCAGAACCGCACGCTGTTTGAACTACTGCGTCGCACTAGGATTCAAAGCAATGTACCCATCGTAGTGGTTATCGACGAGGAGCACATGTTTGGAGGGCGCAATGCTATGAAGAGTGAAAAAGTACTCAAGAGCATCAATCCCAAGATAGAGTTGAGAATATCTGCAACTCCTGTCACCATGAGTTTCCAGGCAGTCGAAGTGCGTCGTAGTGAAGTGGTGGCAGAGGAAATGATTAAGAAGGGTGTTGAGCTGAATCCTAATGTGCGCTCTAGCAACGAACAAACTTCATTGACTGTTAACCAGCAACTTTTGGTGAAGGCTCTAAAGAAACGCGAAGAGTTGGCCAAAGCATATGCAGAGTACGGCATTAATCCTCTGTTGTTGATTCAGTTACCCAATGACACTAGCGATACTTTGTCGAATGACGAAAAGACTATTGCAGAAGAGATGAAGGCATATCTACAAGATATGTGTAATATCTCTGTAGAAAATGGAAAACTGGCAGTATGGTTGTCAAAAGATAAGTCACCTAATCTTGACACCATTACTAAGGCAGATGATATGACTGAGGTGTTGCTGTTCAAACAGGCTATTGCCTTAGGATGGGACTGTCCACGAGCTTCTGTATTGCTGATATTCCGTGAGTTGAAGAGTATGACTTTTACTACTCAGACGGTAGGACGTATTCTTCGTATGCCAGAACAAAGATTCTATCGTGATGACAGACTGAATCATGGTTATGTCTATACGAACCTATCAGAAGACATTATCCAGATAGTTGGTGACGATATGAACTATCTGAGCACCATCTTTGCAAATCGTCGTCCAGAGTTTAATAGTATTACACTACGTAGTGTCTATCAAGACAAGAACGGTGCGAGACGTAATCGACTGGGAGCAGATTTCCGTGCTCTGTTCTTGAAGATGATGGAAAGGGAGTGGGAACAGAATCCTATGATGCTGTTTAATGAAGAGGATTTCTTTGAGAGTGATGGCGAGATAGACGATAATACTTCTAACGAAGCAGAAATGGAAGCAAAACTTGTTCAGAATCGTCACAATGCTAAGAAGCATGGCATCCAGACAGATGTGTCACGTATCTTTGTTGCCATACCTAAAGACACACCAATGACTGGTGAAAGTGGATTGGTTGAGATAACTGACAAAGCTCGTATTGCCTTGAACGCATCAGAATTGGATACGCTATTTACATTGTTCTGCAGGAAGAATGTAGGTTCATTTGGAAAGCATGACAGTACACCTGTGTTGAAAGGTGCGATAGAGAAGGCATTGGAAGATTACTTACAGATATTTTCTATGGATGTTCCCAAGGTGGTGCTTTACCATCGTAATCGTCCACACTTTGAGGACTTGATAAGGAAAGCAATTGCCAGATATTCAGCCTTATTAGGGAAACAAGAGGAAGAAACCAGTAACGAGGCCCCTTATAAGGAGTTTACATGGGAAGTTCCTGAGACAAGGATTTATAACGCAGAGAAGAATGTTAGTGGAGAAGGCGAAATATACAATCATGCCCTGCTACCATATTTCGAACAGAAAGGAGTCTCTATCCCTGAGCACAAATTTGCACGTTGGATAGATGCTCAGAGTGAGAAAGTGGATTGGTGGTACAAGAACGGAGATGAAGGCAAACAGCACTTTGCGGTTCCCTATGAAACGCAGGACGGAAAGAATCGTTGTTTCTATGTGGACTTTATCATCCGTTTGAAGAACGGAACCATCCTCTTACTCGATACAAAGACGCATGGTAGTGACGAGAACGGTAAGGAGAAGAACAATGCTCTCTATAAATTCGTCCAGACCTATCGTCAACAAGGTGTAAAAATGTATGGCGGTGTTCTGATTCAAGAAGGTGACAACTGGTATTTCCCAGACGGACCTGTTGACAATATTGACAGTACAGCTGGCTGGACACGATTAGAATTGAGTAAACTGTAATAACCTAAGACGGATAGATTAAATGAGAAAAGGAATAGACAGCACGTTTCTGCACTATGGAGTGCGAAATGAAGATATGGCTTTGATAGAACAAGCCTGTCAGGACAGCGACATAGATACCGAATGGCTGAAGGAACAGATTCTGAAGCCATATAACGAGGAACGCAATAATCAGAACTTCGTGGAGGAGAAAAAATTGACGAAGATTCTGAAAAAGGCACTCAAAAACGTATAAGCTTATGAAAATTAAGAAAATACACGTTGAGAACTATAAGACCTATAAGTTGCTCGACTTGGACCTGGAAGTGACAGACGACCGTCCTATTATCCTGATTGGTGGTGGTAACGGATGTGGTAAGACTACGTTGTTTGATGCCATCTATCATGCGTTGTATGGCTTGAAGATTAAGGATGCACGTCAGTTTGAAGAGTTGTTTAATGCTGGTGTGAAGAACGAATCTGGCTTACAAAACAAGTACATCATACTGGAGGTGACTTTCTCTGGAATGGTGCTGAGTCAGGAGCAGCAGTACAAACTGAAGCGTGCTTATATGTTGGCCGACAACAAAGTATTGGAGTCTGTAACGCTGAACATGGGTGGTAATCAGTTCAATTATGGATCGGGAACGCCACAAGCACAAAAAAGCCAGAGTGAGGAAATTGTCAACAAAATTATTGCAGCCAACTTGCCTGCAGAGTTGAGTAACTATTTCCTGTTTGATGCGATGAAGACCAGTGAACTGGTGAAAGAGGAGCAAATCAACAAGCTCATCATGAAAAACATTAATTCGGTGATGGGCTTCAATAAGTATGCTCAGCTGCGCAAAGTGTCAGAAGCGATGCTTGCAGAGAAAAAGGCAGAACGAATGGCCAATGACAAGATACGCGAGGAATATTCTCAGTTGACTACGAAAAAGCAAGATTTGGAAAAGAAGATAGAGAAACTAAAAGATGATTATGCTGCTGCTATCAACTATGCCAATGAGCACAAGGAGCAATACGACCATCTGAAAGAAGGCAAGAATGCTGACGACATTACACGCGACCAAATGAGAAAGATTGAGCAGTCACTTGAGAATACCGTCAGACAAGAAACAGAATACCGGCAGGATATTGACAATTTGGCTAAAGACCTAGAGACAAAGGTTATATTCCTGAAACTTGCAAGCCAACTGAAGACCGAGGTTGACGTGATACTTCATGCGAAAGACGAGGCCAAAAACAAGCGAGCAAATATCCTTTCTGACGAACAGATAGAAAGCTTTACTCGCAATTTGGTACGCATGATAGAGGAACGCTACTTCACGTCTAACAAAATAGATGTACTGTCGCTCATTAATGAACTGAAGCGGCAACAAGAAGATGGAGACGGTGTCGAAGACAAGTACGATTTTCTGACCAACGAAGAAGTGACACAACTGGACAAACTGGTGAATACTGCCATTGTCAATCCTTTGACAGAGTTGGACGAGAAGCGCATTCGACTGAACCAAGAGATACACGAAATGCCACGCCAGCGAGAACATCTGAAAGAATATCAGCAGGCTCTGAACGGGAATGACTATACCATTATCGAACTCTACGAAGCCAACAATAAAAAGATACAAGATTTGAAGGACGAAATAGAGCGTACAGAGAATGAAGCTAAGGACCTGGGGAAGAAGATAGCCACATACGACTATGATATGCCACAGATACCTGATCCGCAATATGACATGTTGAACAAGTTGCCTGATTTCTTCAAAGCATTATCGACGAAACTTTTGAAGGCAAAGAAGGCCAGCATTGAGCGGATGATGCGTGACCAGTTGAACATAAATCTCATTATATATGCAGGATTCATAGGACGTGTAGAACTTTCGTCTGACGATAGCGATGAAATATCTTTCAAGATATTCCATAAGAACAACAATGAGATATATCTGAGTCAACTTAATGCTGGTGCAAAGCAGACAGTGATGCAAGTACTGCTGAAAGTGCTTTATAATCTAGGTGACTATGAGCCACCCGTGATGATTGACACCGTGATGGGTGTGCTCGACAAAGAAAGCCGCGAAGTGATTTTGGAGCGCTATTTCCCAGACCTCGCTCATCAGACTATCTTACTGAGTACGGATACGGAAATCACGGCGGAGCACGATTTCGACAAAATTCAGGCATACGTATCCAAGACCTATACGTTGCATCGTGACAAAGAAAACCAATGTACTACCATCTCTGAAGACTACTTCGGACTTAGAACAAGAGACTAATCGTTATGAGTAATATAAATCTGTTAACCATAAGAGGCGTGACAGCTATCAATGGCATGCACGATCGTATACAGGATGTAAAATCTGCTTTGGAACAACGTCTGAATCTAGATGAATATACA
>JAEEOD010000384.1 GCA_016284115.1 Bacteroidaceae bacterium | reverse complement strand
CAAGTTGTTTGGCTTGGCGCACTAAACCACCCAAAAATTCTTTAGCAATGCGGTTTTCTTCTTCTGCTGCATCATTGGTGCCAGCCAGCACGTTGGAGCCCAATGTCTTTGGAGAAGGCTCATTTGCCACACACCACATAATCACCGATGGATGGTTTTTGTCTCGGGTAATCATTTCTTGGAGCATCTTGTCGCAAACCTTTCGTCTGCGGTCAATGTCTTTCTGATCATCGTAAAAAACGAGGCCTACCGACGGCATCTCGTCGATAATCAATATGCCTTGCTTGTCAGCTTCAGCATACACCGACTCGTCATAAGGATAATGACTCGTTCTAAAGGCGTTGGCACCCAACCATTTCATCAGAGAGAAATCCTTCACCATTACAGGTTGTGCTACTCCTCTGCCATAGATGGGGAAATCTTCGTGCTTACCGAAACCTCGTATAATGATGGGCTTGCCGTTAAGGAGGATATCGTCGCCCTTTACTTCAATAGTCCTTATACCTGTTTGCAATGTATAACTGTCAATAGGCTTAGCAGCATTGCCCAATTCTACAGTGACATCGTATAAATTAGGAGACTCAGGACTCCACAACTTCACTTGTGGAACGTGAATATCTACCTCTGTCTCATCGCCGTTGAAACGTATTGGTGTAGATACCTGTTTACCATCTTTTCCTGTCACCACTACTCTGCCGCTCGTTGCTTTCCCATGCTTTCTAACTTTGGCATGAATGATGCCTTCTGTATCTTGAAAGTCGGTTGTAAGTGTGATATCTATGAGATGAGCAGATTTGGGCACGCTATAGAGCCATACTGCCCGATGTAACCCGCTATATGGAAAGAAATCGTAGTTGGCATTAGGATAATTTTGGCTGGCCAAAGCACCGCCAGCTACGTTGCCAGGCACTCTGTCTGGAGACAGTTTGTTTTCCACCATTATGGTGATACGATTCTTCTCTCCCCATTTCACTTTATTGGTAATTGCGAAAGCAAAAGGAAGATGTCCGCCCTCATGTTGACCTAATGGCTGACCGTTGATCCATACTTTTGCATAATAAACGGCTGAGCCTATACGCAAACCGATTTCGCTATCTTTCCAAGTTGAAGGTACAAAAGTCTCTGTCTCATACCAACTACATCCCAGGTAGTTATGCTGCTGGTCAAGTTGGTCGTTCCAACTCCCAGGAACTGCTATTGATTGAGGTTCAGGTAAGCCATTAAACCATCCATTCTTTTCGCCTTCATCTTTTGGATCTAGCTGGAAGTTCCATATACCACTCAAATCAAGACGGTTGCGTACGGCATTCTGTTGCGGATAGAGCGAAATAGCAGGGATATATGGTTCATTGAAATCGTCTGCCAAAGAAGGTGTAACGAACAAAAAAGTCAGCATAATAGCCAACAAACTATTTATAAATGTGTTCTTCATATTATTTAGATTAAAAAATAACTTTCTTATATGCTCTTAAAAACAACATAGTTAATTGTCCATAGTCAATATATTCTTCAAAGTGTCAAAAATAACTTCCTCCTTTTCATAAGGATAGATTTGGAAATAAGGATCTCCAGTCAACATTGCAGAGAGTTGCGTTTTTGACTTGTTGTAGAAGATATGAATAGGTTTGCCCAGGTGCTCAGCATATGCCAGCTCGTAGCCCACACCTAGCGACGGACAAGTACATTCGGCTATCACCACATCGCATTCACGTAGCCAGGCAGTATCTCGGTCATATATCAAAGCATCACGGCTACGTCCTTGTTCTATGAGGTTCAGTGTTGAACTACCCACATGCTCAGTCAGCACGGTATCAGTGAGTTGTATATACTCAATGATGCGGTGATAGAGAGCTGCATCTACACGCCCTCCACGAATGGATCCTGCAAAATAAACTTTCTTATTCATATGTACGGAGTTAATCATTGATGCGAAGATACTAATTTATTGGAAGAAAATACCTAACTTTGACACCAAAATCTGTACAAACAGACAATAATCGCTATTGCAAACCATGAGCGAAACCCAGAAAGGATTCATACAGTTGCATCTCAGTGTGTTGTTGGCAGGCTTTACAGGCTTGTTCGGTCGTCTTATCACGTTGAATGAGGTTGATATTGTTTGGTACCGCATGCTGTTTACCAGCTGCATCTTGTTGGTCTTTACAGGACTGCCAAAACTCGAGTGGCGCAAGGTATTGCAGCTCTGTGGCTGTGGCGCCTTGCTGGGCTTCCACTGGATATTGTTTTATGGTTCCATTAAAGCCTCCAATGTCTCGATTGGTGTTATCTGTTTTTCCACGATAGGCTTCTTCACTGCTTTTTTTGAACCGATGATATTCAGACGCCGACTCTCGTGGGTAGAGCTTTTCTTCTCGCTCATTACCGTAGCTGGTGTGTTGTGCATTTTCTCGTTTGATGCCCGTTACCGCTATGGCATCATGATAGGCATTGTCTCTTCTGCCGTTTGTGCGCTTTATGCCATCTGTAACAAGAAAGCCAGTGTAGGCATACGAAGTAGGGATGTGTTGTTGTACCAGATGTCAGGAGGCCTCGTTATAGTGAGCCTAATTATTCCTATCTATTTATATTTCTTCCCGAGTAATCAGCCCGTGATGGTGATTCCTGAGGGCAACAACCTGTGGTTTATGTTATGTCATGCCTTGTTCTGTACCATAGGCATGTATTTGTTACAGATTCAAGCCCTTAAGCGGCTCTCTGCCTTTACAGTCAACCTTACTTACAACCTTGAACCTTGCTATACCATCATCCTTGCTTTCCTTATCTTTGGTGAAGGACGCGAGATCAACTTTTCGTTCTATCTTGGAATAGCGTTAATTTTGCTAAGTGTTCTGCTACAATCCTGGCGTTCTTGGAAATAAAAAAGGGATGCTGTTTGAGCATCCCTTTTTTATTTCAGCTAAATATAAACTTTAGATTTCTACGGTAGTCTGCAAAGGTAGGTTATCAGAAGAACCACCTACATAAATAACGGCCTTGCCACCCTCTACGTTCCATGCGTGCTGGAACTCGTTCCAATGACGCAGGCGATCCTTAGGAATGCTGATCGTTATCTTGGTAGTTTCACCAGCCTTAACCGCTGTACGCTTGAAGCCCTTCAGTTCGTACTTAGGACGTTCTACCTTAGAGTCAGGACGACCGATATATACCTGAGACACTTCTTCAGCCTCCATGTTGCCTTGGTTAGCTAAGTCGAAAGTTACTTCAATATTCTCGCCCTCTACCTTAGCAGCCAGGTTTGAATATTTGAATGGCACGTATGACAAACCATAGCCGAAAGCATACATAGGCTTCACGTTCTTGGTAGTGTACCAGCGATAGCCCACGAAGATACCCTCAGAATAGTCGGCATCAGCCTTACGAATAGCGAAGCGGTCACGGTTAACGAGGTTCACGAATACATCGCCACCGCCCTGTTCCTGCTGAGGATATACACCCAATGCATAAGCAGGAGAGTCCTCCAACTTTCTTGGGAAAGTGAAAGGCAACTTACCAGAAGGAGCAATCTTGCCAGTCAGCACATCAGCTAAGGCGTTACCACCTTCGGTACCGTTGAACCAGCTATATACCAAGCTCTTTGCGACAGGCTCTACCTCACGCAAGTCAACAGGAGCACCTGCTACTATCACAACAACGATGTTAGGATTTACCTCTGCAATATCTTCCAGCAAATCTTCCTGGTCGAATGGCAACTTGATAGTAGTACGGTCAGAGCCCTCGGTTTCTACCTCACGGTTGTCGCCACCGATAAACAGTACCACGTCGGCACCCTTTACAGCCTTAAGCGCTTCCTTCTTCAGTTTCTCCATGCGCTTCTCATATTCCTCCATTGCGTTCTCAGGCAGCTTTTGTCCCCAACGAGCCTGTGGAGCGGGTTCGTAACCACGGGCATAGCGAATCTTTGCCTTGCCCTTCAGTGCTTTCTGAAGACCTTCCAACGGGGTTACCTCGTAGAGAGTCTTCACACCGGCACCTACACCGCCTAATGCCATTGTACGAGTTGCATTGTCGCCGATTACGGCGATGGTCTTCACCTTGTTGCTCAGAGGCAACAGACCTTCGTTCTTCAGCAATACGATGCTCTTGGAGGCTACCTTGTAAGCTATGGCTTGTGTCTCTGGCTGAGAAGCCACTTTCTGGTTAGCTACATTAGCAGGTACTGGATTCACCGTCAAACGCACACGCAAGATGTTGCGCACTCTCTGGTCAATCACATTCATAGGCACATCACCTCTGTTTACGGCAGCAATCAGAGAATCACCCAGATAGGTGCTGCTTGGCATCTCAACTTCCAAACCACCCATTACTGCGCCAACGGTAGAGTGAGTACCACCCCAGTCGCTGATAATCATACCCTTGAAACCCCACTCGTTACGCAGGATGTTTTCCTGCAGATTGAAGTTCTCAGAGCACCATTGACCCCAAATCTTGTTGTAAGCTGCCATCACGCCCCATGCGTTACCTTCCTTCACAGCCATTTCAAATGGGGTGAGGTAAATTTCACGCAAGGCACGCTCAGAGATGTTGGCGTTAATGAAACCACGCATGTTCTCCTGACTGTTCACGGCAAAGTGCTTCAGGCACACGGCCTCGTTCTGGTCTTGCGAGCCCTTGGTATAGCCCGTAGCCAATATACCTGACAGTAATGGGTCTTCACTTAGGTACTCGTAAGTTCGACCACCAGTAGGCAAACGCTGGATATTCATCGCAGGACCTAAAATCATGTCCTTGCCACGCAGCTTTGCCTCAATAGCCATACCCTTGCCATACTCGTAGGCAATGCCTGGGCACCAGGTAGCGGCCAGTGCAGAACCGGTAGGGAAGAAGGTAGCACGGTCGACATCCCAACCCAGTGGGGTCCAGGAGTGATCTTCCAACTCCTCACGGATACCGAAAGGACCGTCGGCATACTTCATGTCGGCAATGCCCAGTCTTTCAACACCAGCTGAAGAGAACATGGTCTTGCCATGCAGCATATTCACCTTCTCTTTCAGCGTCATACTTTTAATGATTTCCGTAATCTCAGCCTCATGTTGCAGAAGCGGATTCGTCTGTTGTGCTGAAACCACACCAAAAACCATAGATGCAGCCAGCAATAAGAATGACTTCTTCATTTGTTTAAATATTAATGGTTGTTTACTATTCATCTTATTTCACTCCTTTACCGCTTTGGGTGTCCAGTTCTTGAAGAAGCGAAGCACCTTCTCCTTGTCATAACTCTGTCCCTCTTCCAAATAGCTGGAATCTTGGTGGTGCAACACCTTGCCGTTCTCGTCGAGCACAACAAACACAGGGAATCCGAAACGTTGCGGACTATTCAGTCTTTTCAGCATCTCAGCTGCTCGTTTCGTCTTTTCCTCGCCTTCCGATTTCCTCGGGTTATAATTCACGTGGATATACACGAAATTGTCACTGATGGTCTGTGCTATCTCGTTGTCTTTTGTAATGAAGTCGGCAAACCTCAGGCACCAGGGGCACCAGTTACCACCCACCTGGGCGATAACAAACTTGCCACTGGCCTTAGCCTCAGCCACAGCCTTGTCTATATGCTCCAGCTGGTTGATTTCCTCGTCATACACTTTCTTTGCTGTTGTCTGTGCCTGCATTGTCAATGACATTATTGCCATCAGCAGCATACTGAAAAATGTCTTTTTCATACTATCTGTTATTAATCACATGTGCAAATATGGTAATTTTGGTGTTAATCTGCAAGGGATAAGCAGAAAAATAGCTCCCAATGTTATGCCCCAAACCATACTTTTTGACTGACAAGAAGCTGGTGAAGACGGGTAATATCAATATGTCGAGGAAGTTCGCCAGACTGGACAGCCAACGCAGCTGCGGCACCGGCACCCTGACCAGTCACCAAACAGGTACCAATGATTCTGGCATCTTCTACCAATGCTTTCTCATAGCAGAAACAACGTCCTGCAACAAGCAAATTGTCAATAGTCTTTGGAACCAATGAACGATATGGAATTTGCCAATAAGGTCGCTTGTCGGAGGTAATCTTTTGATTGCGATAGTTGAAGGTGGTCCATGCACCACTTACCCCAATGGCATCGTCGAAGGTCTTATAAGTCATGCTGTCTTCCAAGGTCAACATATACTCGCCATGCAGAATTCGCGATAGACGGACTCCAAGCTGTGAGGCTGTATCCAACAGGTAGATATCTTTATAGCCAGGTTTTTGCTTGAGTTCTTGCACATGCTCCCATGCCTCCTTACGTAACTGGTGCTGCAAGCGAGAAAGGTTTTCCACATCCAAGGCATCCTGCTCTTCCTTCCCCCAAACATTATACCAACTTACACTAGGAATAGGGGTATGTTCTCCCACATAATGACGCTCATAGCCAAACGCACGAGTGTTGATTTTGTCGGTATTGCCTATGCGATAGTTCATTCCTATGGCATAACGCATGACATCAGACTCTTCGCCAGTCCATTTTAAAACGTCACCATCGCCTGTACAATCGATAATAACTTTGGCCAATATCGCTTGTCTGCCCGATTTACTCTCTACATATATACCCTTGATGGTATTCTTATCCATGATAGCTCCCACAGCCCAAGTGTGATAAAGCATGTGGACGCCAGCATCAGCAATCATTTCATCCAATACATACTTACCAGCTTCTGGATCGATGGTGGGATTAATCTCATCAACGACCATATTCATGTCACGCAAGCGATCAACCATTTCCGCACTCAAGCCATGAATCACTTGGATGCGCTCACCGCTCTTTGACAAACCATGAGTGGAGAGCAATGGTAATACCAGTCCGCCAGTCCATAGACCTCCCAAGTGGTTATATCTTTCCAATAGATAGGTTTCTGCTCCAGCTCTGCTTGCCGCTACGGCTGCGGCCACTCCAGCAGGTCCGCCACCCACCACCAATACATCAGTCTGTGCCAAAACAGATATATGTTTGGCTGGCTCAGTTATATAGATTGAGCCGTCTTCTGCCTGTTCGATTTCAAACTCTTTCTTCTCTGATGAGCAACCTCCTAATGCAAGCGATCCGCCTGCTAACATCATATTGGAAATAAAATCTCTGCGTTTCATAGCTGTCTAAGTTATATACTATCGTTATAATTCCGTTACTCTGTTATCATATCCACTAGATGCTGAGTAAGGGCATCAACTTGTGCATCTGAGGTAATCAGGTAGCGATGTTGACCATCTGGAGCAGGGGTGAAACGAGTGATGCCGAGAGTATCGACATCGATAGTGCCTGTTGGAGAAAGGGTAAAGAAGCCATCACCCTCTACAGCATAGATAAGTGCTGTAGGATCCCAGCTGCAAGCATCATAGTCATCACCTAAGTAGTTGACATAACCTTCAGCAACAGGATTGGGACGTTTAGCATCAATATCGTTCACTCTTTCATGAGGGAATTTCACGCGTTCACCTAACTCAAAGGGCGATACAACAATTGGCGTAGGCCACTCGGCAAAGGTCTTGCGAGCAGCGGCAATGTCCATATAAACATTGAACTCACCCTTCGGTTCTACCATATTGCCTGCCATCATCACGAGTTGCTTCACTTTCTTTGCCACCAGCTCCTTTCCAGTTAGCGGAGAGAACTCGTCAGCTGGTGTGTCTAATAAAGTTGCCATATTGGTGGAGAAACCGATGGTGACGAAAGTAACGGAATGGTCAGGCTGAGAAGCCAACACTTTCCTATAAAGCGTAGTAGCCATAGGCAATTGGGTGACATCGCTGACCGTGCGGGCAAAAAGAGGAGTGCCTGTATCATTCTTCATTTCGCATACGCGGTCGGAGTAATGCTTTTCAGTAGTCTTGGGACCAGTATTTCCTGACACAAGAGCTATAGGTATATTGGGATGTCCATACCAAGTTTGCACGATATCAGTATATTCTGCTGCAGCCTTCCCCTCTTTGCTCATGCCGATGGCGAGCACTTGGGTTCGTCCTTCATCGATATAACGGTTCATAATGGCCAATGCCAACGCATCGTCTATATCGTTACCCATATCAGTATCAAGAATAATGCTGTTTATCTGCTTGTCTGCATTTTGGCATTCTGCCAATAGCAGGAGCAGCATAACCATAAATACCTGGATTGAATCAATATGCTTTTTCATATGGCAAAGATAATCACTTTTGGAAAAAAACGTTACATTTGTAGCAAGATAACCTAAAATCCGCAGATAATTTTTCAACGGTCTAGTCTTGCCGTCATTTGAGTCATGCCTGTCTGTTTTTTTTTGCCATACAAGCGCGTAATCCGACGGGACATGAACTAGTTCCCCCTTACCCCGTAAGGTCGAGAGGCTTAGACCAAAGCATCAGCGAAGTATGTTGTTTTATCCGTGTTCCCAAATAAGTTTGTATGGCTTATTGGAGTAGATGTTGAGTTTGTACTGCCTTGCCGT
>JAEEOD010000383.1 GCA_016284115.1 Bacteroidaceae bacterium | reverse complement strand
AATAATCTTCTCCTCGTGCTTCGAGGGTCTTGGAATCTGACAAATTTCCTCAAAAAATCTGAAAACTCCAGTAGTTTTTAGTTCTTTTTTTTCCATATTCAAATTAATATTGTATCTTTGCCGTTCAAAAAGCGAAAATAGGCTACATTTCAACAAAGTCCAAATAAAATTTGGCTTTGTGTTCAATTTGCACTATTTTTGCACCGATTTTTTGCAAATATAAGAAGAATATTTGAGATATGCTCTATACGTTGCTCATTACTTTGGCCGTAGTTGGCGTTTGTGTGCTACTCTTAGGTATTAAGATATTCTTTACCAAAGCAGGCAAATTTCCGCACTTCCATATCAGTGGCAACAAGGAGATGATGAAACGGGGCATTGACTGCGTGGAGTCGCAAGACAGAAATGCACGAAAGCCGTCAAGATTAGGAGTGAAAGAGTAAAAATATAAAGATATAAAAGAAGTAATTATGAAGAAGATGAAAAATTTGATCATGGGTTTAGCAGCATTGAGCTGCATCATGATGTTTACACAATGCACTGCCAAGGGTGCTCAGGACACAGCTACTAGTTCAGAGCAAGGCGTTCTGTCTGACATAAAGGTGGCATTTGTAGAGATAGACACCTTGCTGTCTAAGTATAATTTCTGCATTGACCTCAATGAGGCTATGGTGAAGAAGAGCGAAAATGTACGTCTTCAACTGAACCAGAAGGCTCAGGATCTTCAGAAGCAGCAGCAGGAGTTTCAGACAAAGTATCAGAACAACGCATTCCTTTCTGCAGAACGTGCACAGCAGGAATACAATCGCATCAACAAGTTGAGTGAGGATCTTCAGACTTTGAGTGACAAACTGCAGAGCGAGTTGCAGGCTGAGAGCGACAAGAACAACTTGCAGTTGTCTGACTCTATTAAGAACTTCTTGAAGGAGTATAACAAGACTAAGGGCTTTACCTTGATTATCAGCAACACTGGCATGGATAACTTGCTGTATGCTGATGAGGCGCTGAATATCACTCAGGAAGTGCTAGATGGTCTAAATGCTCGCTATTCAAAACCAGTTAATTAATATTATTTTACCAAATAATAAGAAGGCTGCTCTTTGGGGCAGCCTTCTTATTTGCGACCAAGATGATGCTTGACGATAGCAAAGAATGTCTTTAATTAGCAATTAATTCCAGCGCTTTGGCAAGCAAATTTTCTTGAGGAGAGCCAAAAGGCAAGATACCCTCAACAGGGAATAAAGGATTGACGGTGTAGTCGGGCTCTATGCCAGTGCCAACATATTCGTTATTACCATTAGCATCGGAAACGTGGCAAACCGCCAAATGCAACAGTTGGTCATTTATAGGGTCAAAAAAAGACTCACATGCTTCTCCTATGCCTTGTGTCTGTTGTCCAATAACCACTACATTCATTACTGTTTGCAGACAATTAATCAGCATCTCTGCAGGACCTGCAGTCGCTGAAGAAGTAAGCACATAAAGCGTATTCAAATTGAGGTTGACACTATTCTCCAACTCGCTGGCAGAAAGGAATGGTAGGGAAGTGTCCATATGGCATGATTCGGCATACTTCACTGTCGCTAGTTGGTCTCCCAAAACACTAGAAGGTGCTAGCACAGAGGCAAGGAATTGTAGTCCTTTTACATCACCCTTAGCAGCATAGCGTAAATCGAGCACCATATCAGTAATGCCGCCGGCCAATAAACTTTGCGATGCTGTTGCCACCTGCTGTTGGTTGGCTTCAGCAATGTCGTTGTAAAGCATATAGCCCACATGACCATTTACGATAGAAACTATTGGCAGATCATTGGGGAAAAAGCCCTCAGCTGCAGGCAAATCTACATTGCGGTCGAATATAATAACAGTCTGTTCTACCTCTTCCCCAGTCTCATCGTCTTCAATGACAACGGTGGAGCTGTGACCAACCAGTAGTTTATGAGCCTCACCATCGGTTAACAGATCCTTTGTCTTGGAGGTGATAACCTCATCATCTACAGCCATAATCCATTCGCCTCGCTGTAAACCAGCATTAGCTGCTACAGTAGAGGGCTCGATATAAGTAATCACTGCCATTAGAGCTGAATCGTTCACTTGGGTAGTTCCAAACTGATAGCCGTAGTCAGTAATAGGCACCGAACAAGCTGTATCCATGTAACTCACCTTGTCGCCGCTATATCTTGCCTTGGCTAAGAAAGCTACAGAGTTCAGGAAATAAGCAGATGTGAGCTCATCTTCATCTAGCATTTCTTCATTCCATAGGTAGTTGGCACGCATCACACTGTCAATCCATAGACTATGACGGGTGACAGGATAATACTCTTCCCAGCGGTCTTTTCCACATGAGGTAAAGAGGCTGGTAAGCACAATGATGAATATCAATAATATGACGCTATATTTGGCTTTCATCTTTAAATCTTTGTTTATCGGTACAAAGATACAATTTTTTTCCGTACTTTTGCAAATTGAAATGTAATGTATATCATTTGACATGAATATAGCCGTTTTGATATCAGGAGGTGTAGATAGCTCGGTCGTGGTACATCAGTTGTGCGAGCAGGGTCATAAGCCCTCATTGTTCTATATCCGCATCGGTAGTGACGATGTGGATTATATGGACTGTACAGCTGAGGAAGACATGGAGATATGTACTGCTGTGGCACATAAATACGGTTTGAAACTTGAGCTGATAGACCTGCATCGAGAATATTGGGATAAGGTAGCTGTTTATGCCATCGACAAGATTCGTAACGGCTTTACCCCAAATCCTGATGTGATGTGCAATCGTTTGATCAAGTTTGGCTGTTTTGAAGAAAAGGTGGGCAAGGAATTTGATATTACTGCTACGGGGCATTATGCTACCACCCATGTGATAGACGGTAAGACTTGGCTGGGCACAGCCGTTGATCCTGTGAAAGACCAGACCGATTTTCTGGCACAGATTACCTATATGCAGGTGAAGAAACTAATGTTCCCCTTGGGTAATTTGATGAAGGCGGAGGTGCGACAAATTGCTGCCAAGGCTGGATTGCCCAGCGCAAAGCGCAAAGACAGTCAGGGCATCTGTTTCTTGAACAACATCAATTATAACGACTTTGTACGTCGCTTCTTAGGTGAGCAAGAGGGTCCTATCGTAGAGTTGGAGACAGGCAAGGTGTTGGGCAAGCACAAAGGCTTCTGGTTCCATACAATTGGTCAACGTAAGGGTTTGGGTTTGAGTGGTGGACCTTGGTTTGTGATTCAGAAAGATGTGCAGCAGAACATCGTCTATGTGTCGAATGGCTATGACTGTACAAAGCAATATGGTGATACTTTCCGTCTGAAGGATTTTCATTTCATTACCGAGAATCCTTGGCAGGAAGGTAAACACACAATTACATTTAAGATACGTCATACACCCGATTTCACAACAGGAACCATCGTCACCGATGGTGATGGATACCTCGTTAAATCTGGTCAAATGCTGCAAGGCATAGCCCCTGGGCAGTTTGGTGTGATTTACGACAAAGATAAGAAGTTGGTGATTGGTAGTGGTGAAATATGTGTATAACTAAATAGATAATGCTATGATTAAGATACAGGATGCTGATTTGAGAAAAGGAGCTGCTGAGGGAATGGACGGCTTTATCAAGGTGTTTACTGACGCCTATCAACAAGCTATGGGAAACCAATTCACCCCCGAATCTATGGCTCTGCTCAATGGCGATCAGCACACACTACTGGCTTATCAGATTCTGCGAGATGAACTGATGGAGGGTGGCTTCTGTCAACTGATTCAGAATGGCTATGGAGCTTATATATTCATCAATCCCTTTGCCAAGGCAATCAAGCAGTGGGGCTTGAATGATTTGAGCAAAATCATTTACAATGCTCGCAAAATATTCGACCAGCATCGTGAGGACTTAGAGCGAGAACGCACTGACGAGGAGTTTATGGCAATGTATGAGGATTACGAGGTGTTCGACCCTTTGGAAGAATCGTTTATCGAGAACGAAGAGGAATATACTGCTTTGGTGGCCAACTATGTGGATGAACACCTAGAAAAGTTTGCAGAGATTGAATGAAACTATATTTGATAATTATTAACGCATATATGAGACGATAACTGAAATCTTTTATCTAAATTTGCCACGTATTTATTAAAAAAGACGACAATGAAACAGATTAGAATGATTGCCCTGATGGGTATGACCCTGTTGATGGGTGTAATAATGACAAGTTGTTTGAGCAGTAAAGAAGGTGATAATAAAACAACGCAGGAATTATTTGCTTTATATCAGAATGGCACACTGGAGCAGTATGGCGGGGGAATTTTAGTGCCTACAAATCCCAATTTTTTACCACCTACACCAGGTATATATTCCGTTGAGATAGAATATGACCCTACTACGTGGAGTGATAATAAATTGAGTGTTACTCTCCTCTCGGTACCTGTAAGTGTGAACAATCTCAATGTGAAACAAGGGGATGGAGTCGGTAACATCAACCTTTATGATTTGGAGTACAGTGGGGGTATGAATCCTTTCATGTTTAATCAAGATTATATCATGATTCCGTGTATTTTCTGGATGGATAATGTGGAGCAGACTACCAGCGCATATGAGAAAGAACTTGAAAAGCATACGTTCAGTCTTTTTATTCCTGAAGACCTTCATAATGAAGAAGGTGTTTTGAATTTAACTTTGACAGACCAGGTGACCGATCCTGACCTAGAACGTAATATGAAAAGCTACGTCTATCAGGCTTATTATATTGGAGATGTGATTAAAGGTTTCAAATCTATAAATGGCAATCTCAAAACCATTCGTATTTGGGGTTATACCAACAGAAATTCATATGATCCTGAGGAGGGTAGAACTGAAAAGAAATATTATGATGTTGATTTGACCCCATTTCAATAAAAGCGTTGGACTATAAGTTTCTATTACATATAGCATTTTTGATGATATCGAATCCCGCAAAAGCGTGGGAAGAGGTACGTATGCGCCCCAATATCCGTGAGGTGTCATTTGAGTATGTCTATCCCATGATAGGTTTCTCGGCACTTGCGGTATTCTTGGGTGCTATCTTCGAACGGGGTTGGGGTAGTGCAGAGGATTATCAATATGCTATGATGCATTGTGCAGCAGTGGTAGTGTCTTTGTTTGGTGCCTATTTCTTGTCGGCTTATCTCATTAACAAAGTTAGGATGAGACTGTTGGATGAGCGTGATGATATGCTGCTTTCTCAGCAGTTTACTGGCTATAGCATGACTGTGATATTTCTTTTGCAGATACTGACAGGTGTTTTGCCCGACTTAGGCATCATCTCTATGCTGTTGCAGTTCTACATTATTTATATAGTATGGGAAGGCAGCGAGAAATTATTGGACGTGAAGGATGACAAGCGTACAGCGCTGACAATCATTGCATCTGTCATCCTGCTGGTATGTCCGCCGTTGATACGCTTCGTGTTCGACAAACTCAACATATTTTTAAATTGATTGTATGAAACAGGCACCTATCAATATCAAGAATAAACGTGCCAGCCATGACTATGAGTTTATTGAAACTTATACTGCTGGTATGGTGCTGACGGGTACCGAAATCAAATCTATTCGACAAGGTAAGGCGAGTCTGGTAGATACTTATTGCTTTTTCGACAAGCGAGAGTTGTGGGTGAAGAATATGCACATTGCTCAATATACCTATGGCACCTACAATAACCATGCTGCTACACGTGATCGTAAATTACTGCTGAACCGTAAAGAACTCAATAAGCTACAGCGCGACGCCTTGAACCCGGGCTATACCATCGTACCCGTAAGACTGTTTCTCAATGAGAAAGGATTGGCTAAGTTGGTGATAGCATTGGCAAAGGGTAAGAAAGAATATGACAAACGTCAAACTTTAAAGGAGAACGACGACAAGCGCGAAATGGCGAGAATGTTTAAACATTAAGTTATGACCGAATATTCAATATTCACGGTTTTCGAAGCCCAAATCAAACAACGAGTACTGGCGCTCGATGGAGCACTGGGCACTATGATACAGCAATACAACTTGACAGAAAGTGATTTCAGAGGCGACTTGTTTTCTGATTTGTCACAACAGCTCAAGGGCGATAATGATTTGCTGAACCTCACTCGCCCTGATGTCATTGCAGAAATTCACGAGAAATACCTTAAGGCAGGTGCCGATATCATAGAAACCAACACTTTCAATGCTACTGCTGTTAGTCAGGCCGACTATGGCATGCAGGCACATGTACGAGATATGAATCTTGCTGGAGCAAGGTTGGCGCGAAAGTTGGCTGACCAATATACAACTCCCGATAAACCACGTTTTGTCGCAGGCTCAGTGGGTCCTACCAACAAGACCTGCTCGATGAGTCCAGATGTCAACGACCCTGCTTTTCGCTCACTTACTTTCAAAGAACTGGTGCTTGCCTATATTGAGCAGATGACAGCTTTGATAGAAGGTGGGATAGATGCCTTGCTGATTGAAACTATCTTTGATACCCTCAATGCCAAAGCAGCCATTTATGCAGCAGAAAAAGCAATGAGGCTCACTAATAAGAAAGTGCCCCTGATGCTTTCCGTCACTGTTTCTGATGTGGGAGGTCGCACCCTTTCTGGTCAGACACTTGATGCATTCTTGGCTTCTGTGGCCCATGCTGATATCTTTTCTGTGGGATTGAATTGCTCTTTTGGTGCAGAACAGATGAAGCCTTTCCTTCGTCAATTAGCTGCTCATGCTCCCTACTATATCAGCGTTTATCCAAATGCTGGATTGCCCAATAGTTTGGGACAATACGACGAGACACCCAGTCACATGGCTGCTGTTATCAAGACCTACCTTGATGAACAATTGGTGAATATTGTGGGTGGTTGTTGTGGTACTACTGATGAATATATTGCTGCTTATCAGCCTTTAGTGAAAGATGCCAAACCCCATGTGCCTGTGGGACCTTCACCTTATCTCCAGTTATCAGGCTTGGAGTTGTTAGAAGTAAAGCCCGATATCAACTTTGTCAATATTGGCGAGCGATGCAATGTGGCAGGCTCTCGTAAGTTCCTTAGGTTGGTTAAGGAAAAGAATTACGAAGAGGCATTGGGCATAGCCCGTAAGCAGGTAGAAGATGGTGCCCAGATGTTGGACATCAATATGGACGATGGTTTGCTAGATGCTCGAGAGGAGATGAAGCATTTCCTCAATTTGCTGGCATCAGAACCAGAAATCTCTTGTGTGCCCATCATGATTGACTCGTCGAAATGGGAGGTGATAGAAGCTGGACTGCAATGCCTGCAAGGTAAATGTGTGGTCAATTCTATTTCCCTGAAAGAAGGAGAAGAGAAATTCCTCTCTTTGGCTAATAAACTTAGGGAATATGGAGCTGCTGTGGTGGTGATGGCATTCGATGAACAAGGTCAAGCCGACACCTACGAGCGTAAGATTCAAGTTTGCGAGAGAGCTTTCAAACTTCTGACCGAGCAAGTGGGTTTCCCTCCACAGGACATTATTTTTGACCCTAACATACTGGCTGTAGCAACAGGTATGCCTGAGCATGATGCCTATGCCTTGAATTACATAAAAGCTTCAGCATGGATTCGTAATAATCTGAAAGGCAGTCATGTCAGTGGTGGCGTGAGCAATCTTTCGTTTTCGTTCCGAGGCAACAATTATATTCGTGAGGCAATGCATGCCGTATTCCTCTATCATGCTATTCATGCAGGTATGGATATGGGCATTGTCAACCCCTCCACCTCTGTATTGTATTCAGACATTCCAGTTGATGTGCTCGAATGTATAGAGGATGTAATACTGAATCGCCGTGCTGATGCAGCCGAACGTTTGATAGAGTTAGCTACAAATTTGAGTGCCCCTCAAAGTGAAACGAAGTTCAACGGAACAACAGTGGTTATTCAGCAATCTGTCGAAGACCGCTTGAAGCAAGCCCTCGTTAAAGGCATTCCCGACAACCTGGAAGCCGATTTGCAAGAAGCTCTTCAAAAATATTCCAAAGCAGTGGATATCATCGAAGGACCGTTGATGGATGGCATGAATCAGGTGGGTGAATTGTTTGGTTCTGGCAAGATGTTCTTGCCGCAGGTGGTGAAGACAGCTCGCACGATGAAGAAAGCTGTAAGCATTCTACAACCAGCCATTGAAGCTGAGAAACATGCAGGTGGAAAGTCAGTTGGCAAGGTATTATTAGCTACTGTGAAAGGTGATGTTCACGACATCGGTAAAAACATCGTTTCGGTAGTGATGGGTTGCAATGGTTATGAAATCATCGACTTGGGAACTATGGTACCTGCAGAAGAAATCGTCAAGACAGCCATCCGAGAGAAGGTCGATATGATAGGCCTGAGTGGCTTGATTACCCCCTCGCTCGAAGAGATGGTACAAGTGGCGATAGCATTGGAACAGGCAGGATTGGATATCCCTTTGCTGATAGGTGGTGCCACTACTTCGCAGTTGCATACAGCTTTGAAGATAGCACCTGTTTATCATGCCCCTGTGGTTCACTTGAAAGATGCCTCACAAAACCCAACAATAGCTGCCCGATTGATGAACCCCACACTCAAGCAGGAACTAGAAAAAGACCTTAAAAAAGAGTATGAACACTTGCGTGAGGAAGTGAGGGAGAAACAACCCGAATTGCTCTCTTTGGAAGAAGCGAGGAAGAAGAAAATGCAACTTTTTTAACTGAAATAGGTGATTTATAGAATTTAAGTATTATATTTGCATCAAATTTATGAACTTTAATAATAGTAAGAGTATGAAAAAGTATTTATTTATTTTGGTAG
>JAEEOD010000382.1 GCA_016284115.1 Bacteroidaceae bacterium | reverse complement strand
TTTTAACATAAAGGAGGTGCTCGTGGTAATAACAGAGTTTCTTTTGGTTTGTTTTTATGCCCGAAGGTTGGTTATCTAAAGAAAAGAAGCTATCTTTGCCTTGTTATTTATGGAAAAAGATTATCAGTCATATTACTATCAGGTGGCAGGACTTCGCTTTTGCTTGCGGCTTCCTGCAGATGACACACTCTGTAGCCATTTGCAGCATTATGAGCCATTCCTAGCAGATGATGAAAGCAACGAGGGGTTACTATTTAGTCTACAAGTGTTTCCAGAAGGCACTCAAATGCCTTCAACGGGATTGCCCTTTCTGACCACTTTTGAAGAAGAAGACAAAACCATTTCATTATACCACAATCAAGAAACGCAAGAAGACGGTTGCCCATACGATATTATCTATTTATTAAAAGCAAGTCCGGCATCAGTTTGCCATCTGAAGGCCAGAGGCGACTTTAGTGAGGGTTATTTGTGGACAGAAGGCGATTCTCATACACGCTATTTTGGAATTGAGAATGCACTGATGACCTTGTTTGCCTTTGCTGCATCAAAACAAGGTATTGCTTTGCAGCATGCTTCTGTGGTTATGAACAATGGAATGGCTTATCTTTTCTTAGGGAAAAGCGGTACAGGGAAAAGTACGCATAGTCGTTTATGGCTCTCCTACATAGCGGGTACTAGTTTACTTAATGACGACAATCCTGCTATTGGTATCGATAAGCAAGGAATTCCCAGAGTTTGGGGTACACCGTGGAGTGGTAAAACTCCTTGTTACATCAATGAGTCTGCTCCTATTGGTGGCTTTGTAAAACTTACCCAAGCTCCTTGCAACAAGATAAAGCGTTTGGACACCCTTAATGCCTATGTGGCTTTGTTGCCCACGGTTTCAAACATGAAATGGGAAAAGTCTGTTGGTAACTGCGTGAGCCACATTATTGAATGCATTGTAGGAAAAACACAAGTGTTTCATCTTGAAAACCTGCCTAATGAAGAAGCGGCTACGATGAGCTATGAAGCTTTGACTGGGCAACTTTTAAAGCATAAGGTAACTATGCCCAACTCTATTCTTTTAGGAGATGTGAAGCAACTCATTCAAGAAGGGAGAAAGGTCACGCTGAAGGTTAAAGGCAACAGCATGAGACCCTTCATTGAAGGTGACAGAGACAGTGTAATACTCACAGGAAACGATAATTATCAGATAGGCGATATTGTATTAGCTGAAATATCCGAAGGGAACTTTGTACTTCATAGAATCGTTCAGATAAATGAAAAAGAAGTGATACTGATGGGAGATGGTAACTTAGCTAAGACAGAGAGTTGTGACATACAGCATTTAGTCGCAAAAGTTGAAACTATCATAAGGAAAGGCAAGCAGATAAATCCAGATACTTATGGACAGAGAACTTTAGCTAAGATTTGGAACTCATTGAACCCTATTAGGCGATATCTGCTGGCCATTTATAGAAGAATATAAAAATGAAGGAAATATGAAGATAAAGAAAGGTTTTGTATTGCGAACAATCGGCAATGAACAAGTAATTATTGGTGAAGGCATTGAGCAAGTAGATTTCAACAAAATCATAAGATTAAACGCTACTGGTGTTGAGTTGTGGAATGAGATGCAAAAAGGTGATTTTAGTGCTTCCACCATTGCCGACTTTATTATGGCAAACTATCAGGGTGTAGATGAGAAGGCAGCTACGGCTGATGCTCAAACCTTTATAGATCGATTAAGCCAAGCTGGGTTATTGGAATAAAACCATGAATGATAAAGACGTTAAATGGGCAATCCTACGCATGGGATTATGGCAGAGGCAAGAGGAGTTTGATGCTACTGCCATTGATTGGAATCAGTTATTAGCATGGGCTAAGAAGCAGACTCTTTTGGGTGTCCTGTTTGATGGTATCATGATGCTGCCTGCAGATCAACGGCCTAATGAAAGCACTATGATGAAACTGACCATGTGGATGGTCAAGAATCGTCAAACCCACGTGCGGCTCAACCATCAGGCATCGAAAATGATGCGTATTTTAGCAGAGCACGATATACCAAGTATGCTTTTAAAAGGTCAAGGCATTGCACAAGAGTATCTATCTCCTGAAAGCAGGCAATGTGGAGACATAGACTTGTATATTGGGAAAGAAAACTACAAGAAGGCCTGTGACTTAGCTATGGGAATGGAAATCGTACGCCCTTATGAAGATAACCAACACATTTCATTTTATTGGGAAGGGGTAGAAATAGAATTACATCATAAAGCTGTTGATTTGCCTTCGAAAAAAGCTGAAAGATATTTTGAAGAATGGGCAGTAGAAATATTAAAGCACGACACACGCAGTTTTATTCCTCAAAACGAGACATTCCCTATTATATTACCATCTGTTCAGTACAATTCAATCTATATCTTTATACATATGTTCCATCATCAATTAACTGAAGGAGTAGGGCTTCGTCAGATATGTGATTGGATGATAGTTTTGCACAATGGATATGGAACTATAGATTTGGATTTATTGAAGAAACAGCTTAATTTGGCCCATTTAATGGAAGTATGGCAAGTGATGGGGACTATTCTTGTCAATTATTTAGGATTGCCTTCAGAAGAAATGCCTTTTTATAGTCCTGAAATGTTGAATAAAGGAGAAAAATTGTTGGGACTTGTTGACGAGGGAGGTAACTTCGGACGAGGTATTAATAAACCACGCAAAGAATACAAGTTTGTTATTCAAAGGAAAATTGATAGCTTTATTAGGATGATAAAGAAGGATATGCCGATGCTTAGGATCTGTCCTTCATATACAATATACAACTTTTCATACTACTTTATTCAGCACATAAAATTATGGGTAATTGACCATAAGTAGAGAATGATTAAGACTAGAAGTTTATTATGGCTTTGGAAACTGACGGCAGGAATTAGGACAAAGCTGTTCGTCAATTGTTTGTTGGGGATTATCAGAATCTCAGCATCATTAGCATTTATCTATACAAGTAAGTTGCTGATTGATGCTGCTACATCTTCTGATATTCAAAAAGGCCATAATATTACTTACCTCTCTGTATTTCTTATTATCCTTTTCATTATTCAGATTTGTTCAGGTTTAGCAACTTCGTGGTACAGTAATCAAAACGAGGTTAAAACCAAGAACATGATTCGCCAACGACTTTTTGAACATTTATTGAAAGCAAAGTGGAGTGGGATGGAAGTATTTCATAGTGGCGATATTCTGAACAGACTGGAAGAAGATGTAAGATTAATAGCTGATACATTAAGTCGCACGCTTCCTGAAATAGCTGTCGCTTGCTTCAATTTATTGGCAGCATTCATTTTCCTGTGGCAACTCAACCATTCTCTCGCATGGGCGATTATAGCTATTATGCCTGCTTTCTTATTAATCAGTAAGGTTTACATCTATAAGGTTAGAACTCTCACACATGATATTAGGGAAACAGACAGTCAAGTGCAGAGCGTCATCCAAGAGAGTATTCAACACAGGCATTTAATTCAGACCATGCAGCAATCTGACCTTATTGGTGACAAACTGAGTGGCTTGCAGGATATCCTTTATAATCAAACTTTACGTAGAACGCGATTTACCGTTTTTTCAAGGGCAATGGTCACTTGCGGCTTTGCTGCCGGTTACCTGTTTACCTTCCTTTGGAGCATACAGCAACTACACTTAGGATTGATAACTTATGGTACAATGGCAGCATTCCTGCAGTTGGTTACCCAAATACAGCGCCCAACAGTAGAACTGACCAGACTGTTGCCTAGTATCATTCATGCAACTACCTCTGCTGATAGGCTCTTGCAGTTATCCGATATCCCCCTGGAGAATGATTTAGAAGGAGGAGTAATATTAGAAGGCCCAGTGGGAATACAACTGTCAGATGTAAGCTATAAGTACCCACAAGGAGAACGGGCCATCTTCCAACATTTTTCTTATAGTTTCAAACCTGGGAGCAGAACTGCTATTGTGGGAGAAACAGGCGTTGGAAAAAGTACTTTATTCAGATTGATATTAGCTTTGCTTACACCTGATGAAGGCGAAATTATCTTACATAGTGACAATAAGAATTATCCTATCTCTCCCAGTCTAAGAGGGAATATCGCTTATGTCCCACAGGGGAACACTTTGTTGAGTGGTACTATCAGGCAGAACCTTCTTTTAGCCAATCCTCTTGCAACAGATGAGGAGTTGCGACATGCTTTATATACAGCTTCAGCAGAATTCGTATACAAACTTCCTAATGGTTTAGATACTATATGCGGTGAGAAAAGCGAAGGATTAAGTGAAGGACAGGCTCAGCGAATAGCGATAGCTCGAGGTTTGTTGAGACCTGGCAACATTATGCTGTTCGATGAATTTAGTGCATCATTGGATTTAGAAACGGAAAAAGTATTGATAACTCGTTTGTTGGAAAACTATCCGCAAAAAACGATGTTATTTATAACACATAGAGACCATATACTGAAGTATTGCAGTGACGTAATCAGATTAAGCTTTTAAAATTGTAATGGTCTCTTTCAAAATAAGAATCCCCGTAAGCGGATGGCTTAAAGGGATTGATTGAGTGACCCGGGCGGGATTCAAACCCGCGACCTTCAGAACCGGAATCTGACGCTCTATTCAGCTAAGCTACCAGGCCTATTATTACCCTGCAAAAGTAACCAAAATGTTTACATCCACCAAATCTTTTACTGCTTTTATATTATCACCTCTGACACCACTCTGCTTCTTTGGAACTCCCCTCTCTTTGCTTCGCTCCTATAACCCTTTATTTGGGATAGATAAGAACGGATTTGTCACGCTATGGATGAGAGACTTCTTAGCTGCATGATATTATTTTGAATAGTAAGATAGAAAAATAGCTGCATTATGTCAAATTATTGCCCAAATGAAGAACACTTATCAATTTAATTTGTATCTTTGCCTCGCAAAACAAATAATGCAGGTAAAAAGATGAGCTATTTTATAAGACCTACCAACTATAAGCCTTTGCTCGACATGAGACAAACTGAGCAAGGTATCAAGCAAATCAAGGATTTCTTCCAGGTAAACCTCTCGTCAGAGTTGCACCTGAGACGTGTGACGGCTCCACTATTCGTACTGAAGGGCATGGGTATTAACGACGACCTGAATGGTGTGGAGCATGCCGTTTCTTTCCCTATTAAAGACTTAGGGGGTGCGCAGGCTGAGGTGGTACACTCTTTGGCTAAGTGGAAACGTCTTACGCTGGCTGAGTATAAGATAGAGCCCGACTATGGTATTTATACTGATATGAATGCTATACGTGCCGATGAAGAACTGGGCAACCTGCATTCGCTTTATGTTGACCAATGGGACTGGGAACGTGTGATTACACCAGAAGAACATAATGTAGAGTTCCTGAAAGAGGTGGTGACACGCATCTATGCTGCTATGCGCCGTACTGAGTATATGGTGTTTGAGAACTATCCCGAAATTACTCCATTGTTGCCCAAGAAGGTGCATTTCATCCATGCAGAAGAATTACGTCGACTTTATCCTAACATGACACCGAAAGAGCGTGAAAACACCATTACAAAGAAGTTTGGCGCAGTGTTTGTGATAGGTATTGGTTGTCCGTTGGGCGATGGCAAACCACACGATGGACGCGCCCCTGATTACGACGACTATACTACTCCTGGCTTAAACGACCTACCTGGTTTGAATGGTGACTTGCTGCTTTGGAACTGTGTTTTGCAATGTGCCTTTGAGATTTCTTCTATGGGTATTCGTGTCAATAAAGAGGTGATGCTCAAGCAACTGAAAGCAGCTGGCAAGGAGGAACGCAAAAACCTCTATTTCCACAAAAAACTATTGGGTGGCGAACTGCCTTTGTCAATAGGTGGTGGTATCGGACAGTCGCGTCTTTGTATGTACTACCTGCGAAAGGCCCATGTAGGAGAAATACAAGCCAGCATTTGGCCAGAAGATATGCGAAAGGAATGTGCCGCTGAAGGTATTCACCTTATATAATAAAAAGAGCTCCTCAATTGGGGAGTTTTTTTATTTATGTTGTTCGAATAGCTCCTCCCAGTTATCGTAGAGAAACTACACATACTCCCCCAGCGGGGAGTTTTTTATTTAAGTTGTTCGAATAACTCCTCCCATCCATCGCATAGAGCTTGCATGGAAGGATATATTAAATCTGCTCCAGCATCGAGCAAGACACTGTCTTTCAGCGGGCCCGTATTGACAGCAATGGTGAAGACGCCAGCCGCAATACCAGCCTGTACGCCGATAGGAGCGTTCTCAATCACAATCGCCTCATTGGCCTTGACACCCGCTTTCTTGAGTCCCATCAGATATGGTTCGGGATTGGGCTTGCCATATTTCACATCATAGGCCGTCACCATCTTGTCGCGTTCAAACATGCCTGGATAGTCCCTATCGAAGCGAGCAAACAAGGTATGTTGTCCTGATCCCGTTACCAGCACGGGAGTTATGCCAGTTGCCTTGAGTTTCGTCAATAATTCCCAAGCACCGGGCATACGGTCAGGGTCAGGATGCTTGGCAAACTCGTTGCATTTATCCAAGTAGATTTCGTCAATCAGTTCCTTGCTGGCGTCCTTGCCATATACCTCATTGTATATCAGATTGATGGTGCTCATACCTGTACGTCCCTCATTCATGAATGCCACCTCACGCGTCATAGGTAAGCCATATTTTGTCATTGAGGTCACCCACGCATCAGCATGATAGGGCATCGAGTCAAACAGCACCCCATCCATATCGAAGAGTACAGCCTTGAGATGAATAGAAGAAAGAGAGGGAACAGATTTGCCCCATAGAGGGTATTTAAGTAAAAGGTCCCCCTCTGAAGAAGAGGGGGTACCCTTTGGGATGGGGGAGCATGCTGCCTCAGCCTGATTCACATGCCCCTCCGTAAGTTTTGTATCCTCCCCTGTGTAAGGGAAGGAATTGTTCATACATTTTCTGTTGTCTTTTCCTTCAACAGTCATTATCCGTTCAGACGAGCTTGGATTGCCTTTGACTCAGCCTCGTAGCCAGGTTTGTTCAGCAGGGCAAACATATTCTTCTTGTATGCCTCAACGCCAGGCTGGTTGAATGGGTTCACATCCAGGATGTAACCGCTGATACCGCAAGCTACCTCGAAGAAGTACAGCAACTGACCAATGCACTCCTCGCACAGACATGGGATGACGATGCGGATGTTAGGCACACCACCGTCAACATGAGCCAACTGGGTACCCAACTCGGCCATCTTGTTTACCTCATCCACACGCTTGCCAGCTAAGAAGTTCAGACCATCAAGGTTCTCCTCGTCGAATGGGAACTCAACCTTGTAGTTTACCTTATCTACTGACAAAACTGTTTCGAAGATAGAACGCTCGCCCTCCTGAATCCATTGTCCCATAGAGTGCAGGTCGGTAGTCAAATCTACAGAAGCAGGATAGATACCCAGATTGTCCTTACCCTCAGATTCACCATAGAGCTGCTTCCACCATTCACTTACGAAGTGCAGTTTAGGACAGAAGTTAGCCATGATCTCAATCTTCTTGCCATTGCGATAGAGTTCGTTGCGAACGGCTGCATATTGCATAGCGATGTTCTGCTCGAAAGGAACGTCTGCGCCAGTAGCCTTTTCCATCTCAGTAGCACCAGCCACCAATTTCTCAATATCAAAGCCAGCTACTGCAATGGGCAAAAGACCTACAGGAGTGAGTACAGAGAAACGACCACCCACATTGTCAGGAATTACGTATGACTTGTAGCCTTCCTTGTCGGCGGTTACACGAGCAGCACCCTTCTTAGCGTCGGTAATAGCTACAATCACTTTCCTTGCCAATACCTTGCCACGCTCGTCCTCACACTGCTTCTTCAGCAGACGGAATGCCAGCGCTGTTTCGGTGGTGGTACCAGACTTAGAGATGTTGATGACACCAAAGCGCTTGCCCTTTACATACTCAGTCAGCTCATAGAGGTAGTCCTCGCTGATGTTGTTGCCGGCAAACAGAATCACAGGGTTTTGCTTGTTCTCCAACAACCACTCGAAGCTGTTAGATAGAGCCTCGATTACGGCACGTGCGCCCAGGTAGCTACCACCGATACCGGCTACCACTACTACGTCGCAGTTCTCACGCAACACCTTAGCTGTCTCTTTCAGGTCAGCCAGGTCTTCCTTGGTGATAGAAGAAGGCAGGTGCAACCAACCTAAGAAGTCGTTGCCTTTGCCAGTACCGTTCTCCAGAGCCTCGCGTGCAGCCTTAGCTTTAGCTGCATAGCCATACACATTCTCCTTGGATACAAATCCGAAGGTCTTTTCAATGTTTAAAGTAATCATACCTAATACTAATATTTAATTAAATTTTTTCGTCAATTCTTTCAGTTCCCTACGGGCGTTTGCCTTTTCGTAGAGGATATTGTGAACCGCATCCAGGATGGGCATATCCACCTTGTAACGCTCATTGATTTCATAGATACACTTGGTGCCGTAGTAACCTTCCACCACCATTTCCATCTCCACCTGGGCAGCTTTTACTGAATAGCCCTTGCCAATCATGGTGCCAAACACACGGTTGCGACTGAAATTAGAGTAGCTGGTCACCAGTAGGTCGCCCAAGTAGGCTGAGTTAGAAACCGTTCGTTTGCCAGGAGATATGGCGTTTAGGAAACGCTTCATCTCCCTTATGGCATTGGATATCAACACAGCGTGGAAGTTGTCGCCATATTTCTGTCCGTAGTATATGCCAGCACATATAGCGTAGATATTCTTCAGCACGGCAGCATATTCAATGCCGACAATATCAAGGCTCACCGATGTCATCACATAGTGGTTGGTCATCTTTTCAGCTATGCAAGTTGCCATCTTTTGATCTTTCCCTGCAACAGTGAGGTAAGTCAGTCGTTCTAGGGCTATCTCCTCCGCATGACTGGGTCCGCTCATCACCAAGATATTTTCTTCAGGCATATCATAGTACTCGTGAAAATATTCCGAGATGGTCATGTTTTCATCAGGTACGATGCCTTTGGTGGCACTAAGCAGTATTTTGTCTTTCAGAGAGGTGTTCAACTTTTGCAGGTGCGACTTCAGGTAGGGTGAGGGGATGGCCAGCACCAGAATGTCTGATACCTCCACCGTGTGGTTGATGTCCGACGAGAAGTGAATACGATTCACGTCGAAGGACACATCTGTCAGGTAGGCAGGATTATGTCCCAGTTCGATGAAATCGGCAATTCGGTCATCACGGCGCATGTACCAGTTTATCTCCGGCTCATTCTCCAGAAATATCTTGGCAATGGCCGTAGCCCAACTGCCTCCACCGAATATGGCTATCCTCTTGCTCATCCCTCTATCTTGCTCTGCCATTCAGTCACCTCAGCTAATGTCGGGTTGGTCAGTTCCAGTTTGTATTTTTT
>JAEEOD010000381.1 GCA_016284115.1 Bacteroidaceae bacterium | reverse complement strand
GCTTTTTACTGTTTTTCCGAACAAAATTACTCATTTTAATGAAATGATTGCTACTTTATCACTAATTTTGTACCGCAAAATGAAAAATAACCTATGAGTACTGTTATTTTGGGAATTGAGTCATCGTGTGACGACACTTCTGCGGCTATCATAAAAGACGGCTACTTGCTGTCTAATGTCGTAGCTAGTCAGGCTGTTCATGAATCTTATGGAGGTGTGGTGCCAGAATTGGCGTCAAGGGCTCATCAGCAAAACATCGTGCCAGTAGTTCATGAGGCGTTAAAAAGGGCAGGAGTAAGTAAGGAAAAGTTGAGTGCCATTGCCTTTACTAGAGGCCCGGGCCTCATGGGCTCATTGTTGGTAGGTGTGTCTTTTGCAAAGGGTTTAGCTTGTTCGTTACGTATTCCTCTTATAGATGTCAATCATTTGACTGGACACGTGTTAGCCAATTTCATTAAAGAAGAAGGTGAAGATAGTGGTCGACCTCAGTTTCCTTTCCTCTGTCTGTTAGTATCAGGCGGTAATTCTCAAATAGTGTTGGTTAAAGCATACAATGATATGGAAATTTTAGGACAAACTATTGATGACGCTGCAGGAGAGGCTATTGACAAGTGCTCTAAGGTGATGGGATTAGGCTATCCAGGTGGACCTATCATTGACAAATTGGCCCGTCAGGGAAATCCTAATGCCTTCACTTTCAGTAAGCCGCATATTCCAGGACTAGATTATAGTTTCAGCGGATTGAAGACCTCTTTCTTGTATTCTTTGAAAGAGTGGCTAAAGGATGATCCCGACTTTATCGAACATCACAAAACAGACTTGGCAGCTTCTTTAGAGGCAACTATTGTCGATATATTAATGGATAAACTTCGTAAAGCAGCTAAACAATATAAAATCAAGGAAGTTGCATTAGCAGGAGGTGTGTCTGCCAATAATGGCTTACGTAATGCTTTTCATGATCATGCTAAACGTTTCGGTTGGAAGATATTTATTCCTAAGTTTAGCTATACTACTGATAACGCTGCTATGATTGCCATTTCTGGTTATTACAAATATCAAGACAAAGAATTTTGTCCTATTGATGCCCCAGCTTATTCACGTGTGAGCATATAATAATAATCCCTCACGTGATGATTATTTACTAACTCTTTTAGAATTGTTATATGGAAAGCATTCAAAAAAGGCTGGGAAAACTACTTATTGATAAAGGCCTTACAGTTTCAACTGCTGAAAGTTGTACGGGTGGGGGAATTGCTGCCCGACTTACGTCTATAGCAGGTAGTTCTGCCTATGTGCGAGGAGGAATCGTATCTTACCAGAATGATGTAAAGGAAGAATTGTTGGGTGTAAATCCCGATACTATATATAAATATGGTGTAGTTAGCGAGCAAACGGTTATAGAAATGGTAAAAGGAGCGATGAAATCGCTTAAAACCGATTGTGCGATGGCTACCACTGGCATAGCTGGTCCCGGAGGAGAAGAACCAGGAAAACCTGTTGGCACCATCTGGATTGCTGCTGCTTGGGGTGAAAAGATAGTCACCTTCAAGCAGGAAGGTGACGAAGGAAGACTGAAAAACATAGAAAAAGCTATCAAGAAAGCCGTTAATTTGCTATCAGAACTCTTGAAATCATAAAAAAAGGAAGAAAAACGAGAATTATTTGCTTAAAAACTTGGTGGATAAGAAAAAAAGTAGTTACTTTGCAGCCTGTTTGGTGAAACCATCAAAATTTGCTAATTAAAAAGATAAGATAAAATGTCAAAGATTTGTCAAATTACGGGAAAGAAAGCCATGATTGGCAACAATGTTTCACACTCAAAGAGAAGAACTAAGAGAACATTTGATGTGAACTTGTTTACAAAAAAGTTCTACTATGTAGAGCAGGACTGCTGGATTAGCCTGAAGCTGAGCGCTAACGGTTTGAGAACAATCAATAAGATGGGCCTGGATGCTGCTTTGAAACAGGCTGTCGAGAAGGGCTATTGCGATTGGAAAGATATTAAAGTGATTGGTTAACATTTAAAGGGGAAAAGAAGTTATGGCAAAGAAATCAAAAGGCGATAGAGTGCAGGTTATCCTTGAATGCACTGAGATGAAGGACAGCGGTCTGCCCGGTACTTCTCGCTACATCACTACTAAGAATAAGAAAAATACTCCTGAGAGACTGGAACTGAAGAAGTACAATCCTATTCTCAAGAGAATGACAGTACATAAGGAAATTAAATAAATTAGAATACTACCATGGCAAAGAAAACAGTCGCAACATTGCAGACAGGCTCTAAAGAGGGTCGCGCATATTCCAAGGTAATCAAGATGGTTAAGTCACCTAAGACTGGTGCTTATATCTTCGATGAGCAGATGGTACAGAATGAGAAGGTACAGGATTTCTTCAAAAAATAAACAACTGAGCTTCTTTTTACTGATAATATATAAAAGCTTCCTTACAAGTATTAGTAAGGGAGCTTTTTTATTGCTTATGTTTAGAGAATTGTATATCTTTGTAGCAAATATATAATATGGAGATATGGGATTTTTTGGATTATTTTCTAAGGAGAAGAAAGAGACATTAGATAAAGGCTTGCAGAAAACCAAAGAGAGTGTGTTTGGCAAATTGGCACGCGCAGTGGCTGGCAAATCGAAGGTGGACGATGAAGTGCTCGACGACTTGGAGGAAGTTCTCATTACCTCTGATGTGGGTGTAGAAACTACATTGAAAATCATTGAACGTATAGAACAACGTGTTGCGCAGGATAAATATATGAATACATCCGAACTCAATAACATACTGAGGTCGGAAATTTCTGCTTTGCTAATCGAAAATAACACTGATGATGTGGACGATTTTGAAGCGCCCCTCCAGACAAAACCATATGTAATTATGGTAGTAGGTGTTAATGGGGTAGGTAAGACCACTACCATTGGCAAGATTGCTTATCAGTTTAAGAAAGCTGGTAAGAAGGTTTTCCTTGGAGCTGCTGACACTTTCAGGGCAGCAGCCATTGAACAACTGCAAATCTGGGGGGAACGTGTGGGTGTTCCAGTCATTAAGCAACAAATGGGATCAGACCCAGCCTCTGTAGCATATGACACCTTGAGCTCTGCTGTTTCCAATGATGCCGACGTGGTGATTATTGATACAGCAGGTCGATTGCATAATAAGATTGGCTTGATGAACGAACTCACCAAAATCAAAAATGTCATGAAAAAGATAGTGCCTGAAGCGCCTCAAGAAGTACTACTGGTGCTTGATGGCTCTACAGGACAAAATGCTTTTGAACAGGCGAAGCAATTTACCAAGGCTACAGAAGTAACATCTATGGCTGTGACAAAGCTGGATGGTACGGCTAAAGGAGGTGTAGTCATAGGTATTTCCGATCAGTTCAAGATCCCTGTAAAATACATTGGATTAGGTGAAGGAATGGAAGACCTTCAAATCTTTCGCAGGGATGAGTTCGTTGATTCTCTGTTTGGGGGCGAATGATGGGGAAAAAGGATATCGATATCATTACTTTAGGATGCTCGAAGAATCTTGTAGATTCAGAGCATTTGATGGGCATGTTGCGTGCTTCTGGTTTTTTTCCCAACCACGACCCCGAAAATCCTACAGCCAAGATTGCCGTCATCAACACCTGTGGCTTCATTGGCGATGCCAAGGAAGAGTCCATAAACATGATATTGGATTTTGTGCAAGCTAAACAAGAGGGCAGGCTTTCTAAACTTTATGTAATGGGATGTCTCTCACAAAGATACAGAGAAGAACTACAAGAAGAAATTCCTGAAGTTGACAAGTTTTATGGCAAGTTCGACTGGACCGGTTTGTTGCAGGATTTAGGCGCTGCAGAACGCAAAGAACTGCAGGGTGAACGTATGCTTACGACTCCTAAACACTATGCTTACCTAAAGATATCAGAAGGATGCGATAGACATTGCTCTTATTGTGCTATTCCCATCATCACAGGCCCTCATCATTCTCGTCCCATGGAGGATATACTAGCAGAAGTGGAAAATATGGTGGCACAGGGCGTTAAAGAGTTCCAAATCATTGCTCAGGAACTTACATACTATGGCATCGACCTTTATCAAAAACAGATGATAGCTGAACTTGTTGACAGAATAGCACAAGTGACAGGTGTAAAGTGGATAAGACTTCATTATGCCTATCCTTCTCATTTCCCTCTCGAACTGCTGACAGTCATGTGCAAGCATTCAAACATTTGTCGCTATCTCGACATAGCTTTACAACACATCAGTGACCATATGCTGGACCTTATGCATCGCCATGTTACAAAAGCAGAAACGTATCAGCTCATTGAGACCATGCGAAAAAAGGTACCAGGCATCCATATTCGTACAACGCTTATGGTGGGACATCCAGGCGAAACAGAAGCGGATTTCGAAGAACTTGAACAATTCGTACACGACATGAAATTTGACAGAATGGGAGCTTTCGCTTATTCTGAAGAAGAAGGCACCTATGCTGCTTCCAATTACGATGACGCTATCCCACAAGAGGTTAAACAGCGTAGACTCGATCAACTGATGGCCATCCAGCAAGAAATATCTGCTGAACTAAACAATGCTAAGGTGGGACAGGTGTTAAAGGTGATAATTGATAGAGAAGAAAACGAATACTATGTTGGTCGCTCTGAATTCGACTCCCCTGAAGTAGATCCAGAAGTGCTTATTGCAAAAACCGGGAAAAAGGTTCAAATAGGCGATTTCTGTCAAGTCAGAATTACTTCTGCAGAAGATTATGATCTTTTTGGACAAATTATGTGATTTTTTTTGCCAAAGATTTCCATTTTATCGAAGAAATCTGTAATTTCACACACGGAAAATAGTAATACCTTTATTTCTTTATACCGTGAACAACAAGGATTTTATTGCTGAATTGTCTCGTAAAAGTGAATTATCGTCCAGAGATGTAGCTGATATTATTTTCACTTTATCTCAAATTATGACAGAAAAATGGCAAAATAACGATAGTATTGCCATTCAGAACTTTGGCGCATTTGAGGTTAGAAAAAAATTAGAACGTATATCTGTTAACCCCGTCTCAAAGCAACGTTTACTGGTACCCCCAAAATTAGTACTTACTTTTAGGCCAAGCAACATATTGAAAGAAAAATTCAACAAAAAACAATGAACGAAAAAATAAACATACAGAATCTTACTGACGAATTAGCTGAAAGCTATGGCATTAATAAAAAAGATGCCGAGACTTTCATTAAAGAATTCTTCTCAGTCATAGAAGAGGGACTTGAGAAAGACAAATACGTAAAGATTAAAGGCTTTGGTACTTTTAAACTAATAGATGTGGATAGTCGTGAAAGCATTAATGTCAATACTGGCGAACGATTTGAAATACAAGGGCATACAAAAGTCACTTTTTCTCCTGATAACAATATTAAAGAAGCTATCAACAAACCATTCTCAGCTTTTCAGACAGTGGTATTGGCCGATGGCGTAACTATAGACGCTCCAGAAGAAAACCTCATTGATGCTCTGTCAGATGATATACTTGATGACGATTCATCAGTTAAAGTTGAAACTGTTTCGGAAGAGCCCGTAGTCCAAGAAGAAATAAAAGAATTAAGGGAGCCTATTATTGATGAGCCTACGCCTGAAGAGCCAATTGAAGAAGTAACGGAAGTTGAGGTGCCAACAACAGAAGAACCAATTATAGAAGAGCATGTTGCAGATGAAAGATTGACAGAAGAGGAATCTATTTCCAAAAAGCCTACAAAGGAAGATCAGATACAAGAGGGACCTATAACAGAAGAATCTGCTGTTGAAGAGTCTACAAATGTAAATATTCTACCTATATTCGACGACGAAGCCATCAAGAAAAAAGACCAGCCTGTAAGCCATCAACAAGAAGTGATGGCATTGAAATTGTCAGAAGAAAAACGCAAGGAAATATCCAAGAAAGCAGAAGGATCATCTACACCATATTTGATGTTCCTTGCGGTGCTTGCTATTATGATTTGCTTGGGTATTATAGCTTATATCTATTATCCTGATTTGGCGAAAGTAGAAGAAAAGCCATTGTCACCTCCAACATCTCAAATTAACTCTTTGGTACAACAAGCTGAGAGGGTAGAGGAAACGTCAACTGAAGAGGCTCCATCTGTTTCTTTCACAACGGCAGAAGAGCAAATTCAACAAACTGCCATACCTGTAAAGAAAGAGGTGACAGAGCCTATTATAATAAGAGAGGAGTCTGTGCCTGCAGCTACATCTCAACCCCAAACAACGACAGCAAAGCCAACAGCTCCCCAAGCAACTACAGCAAAACCTACGACATCCAAGCCATCGACTACGCAAAACCAGGCACGCCCAACAACATTTAAATTGAATGGTGTTGAATACGCGGTTGACGGGATAATAGAGGAGCATGTACTACAGAAGGGCGAAACTCTTTTTTCATTGTCCAGAAAATACTACAACTCCAACCCAAAATATATCTTTATTGTTGAGTACAATAGAGACGTTATTAAGGATCCCGATAATGTGCCTGTTGGCACCAAACTTAGAATACCAAAAGTTGTGAAGAAGTAGCCTTTAGGGGTTACTTCTTTTTTATGAAATGATAAACAGTATAAAAGTAGATTAAACTGAACACTTTATTAGTTTTTTTAATACAAAATAATTGGTAGGCTTAGCCGAAAGAAGTATTTTTGAGCCCAAATTAAAACAAACGTATAATTTTGATATAAAACTATGGCAGATTCAATTAATATCCGTGAACTGAATGAGCGGATTGAGAGCAAAAGCGCATTTATTACGCATCTTACTACTGGTATGAACCAGACTATCGTAGGACAGAAACACTTAATAGAATCACTGTTGATTGGTTTGCTTTCCGATGGCCATGTTCTGTTGGAAGGTATTCCTGGCTTAGCAAAGACCTTGGCCATCAAGACACTGGCATCCCTGATTGATGCAAAATACAGCCGTATTCAATTTACGCCCGACTTGCTTCCTGCCGATGTAATCGGCACTATGGTTTATAGTCAGAAAGACGAAGTATTTCAAGTGAAGCAAGGTCCTGTATTCGCCAACTTTGTATTGGCGGATGAAATTAACCGTGCTCCGGCTAAAGTGCAGAGTGCTTTGCTTGAAGCTATGCAGGAACGTCAGGTTACTATTGGAAGCGAAACTTTCAAGTTACCTGAACCATTTCTTGTATTGGCAACTCAGAACCCTATTGAACAAGAGGGTACTTACCAGTTGCCAGAGGCACAGGTAGACCGCTTCATGCTGAAGGTTGTCATTGACTATCCAAAACTTGATGAAGAAAAGCTAATCATTCGTCAGAATATCAATGGCGACAAGGTAAATGTCATGCCAGTGCTCAGTGCTGGTGAAATAATAGAAGCACGCAAACTGGTGCGTGAAGTCTATATCGATGAAAAGATTGAACAATATATCCTCGACATCGTGTTCGCATCACGTTATCCTGAGCAGTATGGTATAGACAAGCTCAAGGGTATGATTAGTTTTGGTGGCTCACCACGAGCTTCCATCAACCTCGCTTTGGCAGCTCGTAGCTATGCATTCATCAAGCATCGTGGTTATCTCATTCCAGAAGATGTACGTGCTGTGGCTCATGATGTTATGCGACACCGTATCGGACTTTCATACGAGGCAGAAGCAAGCAACCTCACTGCTGACGAGATTGTAAGTATGATATTGGATGAAGTAAAAGTGCCTTAACAACAAGCTGTTCGGCTTATGGAAACCACCGAGTTATTAAAGCGAGTTCGGCGTATTGAAATCAAGACCCGTGGATTGTCTAACAATATCTTTGCAGGTGAATATCATTCAGCCTTCAAAGGTAGGGGCATGGCATTCTCTGAGGTACGCGAATACCAGTATGGTGATGATATTCGTGATATTGATTGGAACGTGACAGCACGCTTCCATAAGCCTTATGTCAAGGTGTTTGAGGAAGAACGTGAACTTACGGTGATGTTGTTGGTAGATGTATCCGGAAGTCTGGATTTCGGTACTGTTAAGCAGATGAAGCGTGATATGGTAACAGAGATTGCGGCCACCTTAGCTTTTTCAGCTATGCAGAACAACGATAAGATTGGTGTCATCTTCTTCTCTGACAAAATAGAAAAGTTCATCCCTCCCAAGAAAGGCAGGAAGCACATCCTATATATTATTAGAGAACTGATCGACTTCCATCCTGATAGCAAGAAGACGGATATTGAGGTAGGGTTGCAATACCTTACCAATGTCATGAAACGTAGATGTACAGCCTTTATATTATCAGATTTTATCGATCGTAAGGACTTCAAGAATGCTATGACCATAGCCAACCAGAAACACGATGTAGTGGCATTGCAGGTATATGATCGACGTCTTGAAGAGTTGCCAGCTGTTGGGCTGATGAAGGTGAAAGATGCAGAAACAGGGGTGGAAAGGTGGATTGACACTTCGTCGAAAGCAGTACGTAAAGCCCATCACGACTGGTGGATAGCACAGAAGACTGCACTAGATGACATATTTCAGAAAAGCAATGTTGATAATGTATCCATTCGCACTGATCAAGACTATGTAAAATCCCTTATGAGTTTGTTTGCACAACGAAACTAAGTGTGAGAAATGAAGAAGAGACTATTAGTTGTATTGACATATATTACCTGCTTCATGTTGCCTGCTATGGCTCAAGTATCTGTTGAAGCATCCATCGATTCATTGGAGTTGCTTATAGGTGAGCAGGCCCGCATCACTCTGCAAGTGTCACTTGATGCTGACAAGCGCTTGCAGTTACCCATCTTTCCAGATACATTGGTAAGAGGTGTTGAGGTGTTGGACATAGCTAAGCCCGACACTCAGTATCTCAACGATAATAAGCGTATGCTTATTAAAGAGGTATATACAATTACTTCATTTGATTCTGCTTTGTATTACCTGCCCCCAATGGAGGTAAAAGTAGAGGATGACATATACAAGTCAAATCCGTTAGCACTTAAGGTGTTAACAATGCCAGTAGACACCCTGCATCCTGAGCAATTCTTTGGTCCAAAAGATGTGATGAAGCCCGATTTCATGTGGGCAGACTGGTACGGAATTATTGCATGCATCGTGCTGTGGACACCTGCTGTATTTTTGATGCTCTATCTCATTAAACGGTTCCGTGACAACCAACCTATTATTCGCAAGGTGAAAGTGGAACCCAAGTTGCCACCACATCAGGAAGCCATGCAGGAGATTGAGCGCATACGCAATGAGAAAGTATGGCAACATGGTTTGCAGAAAGAGTATTATACCCAACTTACTGACACATTGCGTAATTATATAGAAAGACGGTTTGGTTTCAAGGCGTTGGAAATGACCACCGACCAGATTATCGATCGCCTCGTGAGCATCCAAGATACCGAAGCCATGAAAGAACTACGTTCATTGTTGCAAACGGCTGACCTAGTAAAGTTTGCTAAGTTTATTCCTATGATGAATGAAAACGACACTAACTTGCTTAATGCTGTGAAATTTATCAATGAGACACGTGAAATTGAAGATCCCAATGCCAAGCCAGAACCATCAGAAATCACCATCATCGAAAAGCGTCCTCTTAGAACCAAAATTCTATTGGGCGTGGGCATTGCACTCATTTCTATCTTTTTGATAGGATCATTGATGTATGTGATTTGGGAGTTGTATAACAATTTAGTATAAAGTTAATATGGTTTTTGCTGATAGTGGTTATTTATTTTTGTTGCTCTTGCTCATCCCACTTATAGTGGGCTATGTGCTAAGCCATAAGAAGGCTGATGCGTCATTGCAAATCTCAGACGCATCTGTCTATGCCCATGCGCCAAAATCATACAAGAACTACTTGATACATGCTCCATTCATCCTCAGAATGCTGGCGTTAGCCCTACTTATTATGGTTTTGGCTCGTCCACAAACCACCAACAGTTGGCAAAATAGTGAAATGGAGGGTATAGACATCATGCTAGCAATCGACGTCTCCACCAGTATGCTGGCGGAGGACCTTAAGCCTAATCGTTTGGAAGCTGCTAAGCAAGTGGCTGCTGAGTTTATTAATGGTCGACCTAATGACAATATAGGAATCACGTTGTTTGCTGGAGAAAGCTTCACTCAATGCCCTTTAACTGTTGATCATGCAGTCTTGCTAAATCTTGTTAAGGACGTGCAGTGTGGACTTATTGAAGACGGTACAGCAGTAGGTATGGGTATTGCTAATGCTGTAACTCGTCTAAAAGACAGCAAAGCGAAGTCGAAGGTGATAATTGCCCTAACAGATGGTACAAATAATCGTGGTGATATTTCACCTCTTACAGCTGCTGAGATAGCCAAAAGTTTTGGTATTAGGGTTTATACTATTGGTGTGGGTACCAACGGAATGGCTCCATATCCATACCAGGTAGCAGGCACTGTACAGTATGTTAACCTGCCTGTAGAGATTGATGAGAAGATGTTGAGCGAGATTGCTAGTGCTACACAAGGCAATTATTTTCGTGCAACTAGCAACTCAAAGTTAGAGGAGGTTTATCAGGAAATTGACAAATTAGAGAAAACCAAACTCAGTGTGCGTCAGTTTAGTAAGCGTAATGAAGAATACGAGTGGTTTGCCTTGGCTGCTTTGTTCTGCATTTTGTTGGAAGTACTACTACGCAATACTATATTAAAGAAAATTCCTTAAGGGAATTGAAATAAAAAGTAACAAAAGAAGGAGAATGTAATATATGTTCAGATTTGAAGAACCGGGTTATCTTTACTTGCTGCTTTTGCTGCCAGTACTGACTACCTTATACATATATTCAAATTACAAGCGTCGCAAAGCCATCCGTGAGTTTGGCGACCCTGAACTCATGGTGCCTCTCATGCCTGAGGTTTCCAAACGCCGTCCTGACATAAAGTTTGTCTTGATTCTGATAAGCATTGCCTTGTTTGCCGTATTGCTAGCTCGTCCACAGTTTGGTTCACGCCTTGAAACAGTGAAGCGTCAAGGGGTAGAGGTGATGATTGCCCTCGACATCTCCAACTCCATGATGGCGCAAGACATAGGGCCTAACCGTTTGGAAAAAGCCAAAAGATTAATTTCACAGTTGGTAGATAAGATGGAGCAAGACAAAGTAGGACTCATTGTCTTTGCTGGAGATGCTTTTGTGCAGTTGCCCATCACCAGCGACTATATCTCAGCAAAGATGTTCCTCGAGTCCATCTCACCAGAGCTTATCACCAAACAAGGTACCGATTTGAGTGCTGCTCTTACATTAGCTAACCGTAGTTTTACATCACAACCTGAGGTGGGACGAACCATCATCCTTATCACTGATGGTGAGAACCATGAGGGTGGAGTGGAACAAGCCGTTAAGTCACTTACCGACAAGAACATACAAATTAATGTGTTGGGTATCGGATCGCCAGAAGGATCACCTATACCTATGAGCATGTATTCAAACGATTTTCGTCGAGATAAAGATGGCAATATCGTAGTTACCAAACTCAACGAGGCAATGTGTCAGGAATTGGCGAAGGCTGGCAATGGCGTATATGTAAGAGTGGACAACACTAATACTGCTCAGCGTGCTATTCAGCAGGCCATCGACAAATTGGCGAAGGCTGATATTGAAACACAAGTTTATTCTGACTATAACGAACAATTTCAGGCTGTAGCATGGTTACTGTTCCTATTCCTGTTGGTAGAGTTGCTCATCATGGAACGACAAAATCCGTTATTCAACAATATACATCTTTTTGAGAAATGAGAATAAGTACATTGACATATCTGGTGTTGATAACCTGCTCGATGGCATCGCTCAACGCTTTAGCACAAAAGGCTGAACGTGACTACATACGTAAAGGCAACCGACAATACCACGATAGTGCTTTTGTAGATGCCGAGGTAAGCTATCGCAAAGCACTCGAGGCCAAGACTACCTCTGCCATGTCGAGATACAACTTGGGTAATGCCTTGCTTTTCCAGAACAAGCCCCAGGAGGCGCTGAAGGAATACGAGGCTACTTCCAAGATGGAACATGACAAAAACAAATTAGCTTCTGTTTATCATAATGCAGGTGTTATTCACCAAGGTGCCCAGCAATACAAGCAAGCTATCGAGGCTTATAAGGAATCATTACGCAATAATCCTCGCGACCATGAAACAAGATACAACTTGGCATTATGCCAGAAGTTGTTGAAAGAGCAAGAACAGCAGGGTGGAGATAATGACCAAAACCAGCGGCAGCAGCAACAGCAAGAACAACAAGAACAACAGCAGAAACAACAAGAAGAACAACAGCAACAAGACGAAAACCAGATGTCTAAGGAAAATGCTGAGCAATTGCTTCAATCTGCCATGCAAGATGAAAAAGACGTTCAAGACAAGGTGAAAAAACAGCAAGTGCTCAAGGGACGTAAGTTGGAAAAAGACTGGTAAACGATTATGAAGAATACATTCTATATTTGGATTATACTGAATTTGTGGATGCTTATTGGTATCCATGCAGCTGATCAGGTGGGCATCACAGCTAATGCACCTGACGCTGTTGCCGTAGGCGACCAATTCAGGTTGTCATTTACAATTA
>JAEEOD010000380.1 GCA_016284115.1 Bacteroidaceae bacterium | reverse complement strand
AGTTTGTGCACGCATTGCAAAAATATCAAGAATAAGCGATGTGCGGTCAAGGATCTTCACCTTCAGCACTTGCTCGATGTTGCGCAACTGCTTAGGAGACAACTCATCGTCAAATATAACCATACCCACCTCACGCTCAGCATCCTCTTCGTCCACAATATATTGTTTGATTTCCTGCAGCTTACCCTCTCCCACATACGTTACAGCATGTGCCTGCACCAATTTTTGCGTAAAACGACGTACTACCTTTGCTCCAGCAGTCTCAGCCAGGAACTCTAATTCATCAAGGTATTCAGTCGTTTTCTGCTCGTCTTGCCTCTGGGTAATTAAACCCACTAGCACTGCTGTTTCGGTTTTAGCCTCGGATATAACAAATTCCTTCATCAAAAATGATTGTCGATAATTTAACAAGGCAAAAATAGTAAAATCCTATTAAAAACCAAGCATCAAAGGCAAACATTTTACAGAAAGAAGAGAGATGCACCAATTACGCTGATAACAGCACCCACTATCTCAAGAGGTTTCACTTCTTGCTTAAACAGTAGATGGGCTGGCCAGATAATAAGCACAGGCGTCAGTGCCATCAGTGTAGAGGCAATACCGGCCTCCGTATATTGCACAGCCATCAGCGAAAGAGAAACGCCAATAAATGGACCAGTTAGTGTAGCTCCAATGGCAGCTTTCATACCCTTACTATCATGCAAAGCGACAGGTAGAGTATTAAACTCATGACGAAATGCCATGATGCACAAGAATCCCAAGCTACCGGCTATAGCCCTTATAAAAGTGGAAGCAAAAGGCAACAAGTCATCAACAGTATCCATACCAACAGGAACTCCTGCCTCATAGTGGTTCATACCCACTTTGCTAAGTACCAAACCTAAGCCTTGTCCTACACCAGCACCGATGCCAAATAGTACCCCTTTTACAGGTAGTTTCAAAGACACTTTGTGATGATTCTCCTTATTTCCTTTACTCAACACAGACATACTAATACCCGTGAGGGTGACCACCATTCCTAGCCATGCCTGCAGGTGTAGGTGTTCACCCAGCAACAGCCAACTGGCAAAGGCTGCTGTAGGAGGAGCCAATGTCATAAACAACTGTCCGAAACGAGAGCCAATCAAGATATAAGAATTGAACAAACAGTAGTCGCCAAACACATAGCCTACCAGACCTGACATCAAGAGCCAAATCCATGCTTGCGTATTGGCATATAACGGAAAAGGAGAACCTGTAAAAATCCACATCGTGCACCCCAGCAAACAAAGGGAGAGCAACATGCGGATGACGTTTAGTTGTAAGGCTCCGAGTCGTTTACTCGCAACTTCGGAACAAAGTGCCGTGATGGTCCATGAGAACGCCACCACCAGCGATATGGTTTCACCTAAATATAACATCGTGTGGTTGGATATAAAATATCCCCGCCAATTGGCGGGGATAAGTAATTTATCTTACTTCACCTGAATAACCAGATACTTGCTGGCACTCCAGAACTGAGTAGGATTGGTGATATTCAAAGTCAACTCACCTTTCTCATCCTTTACCAGTGAATAAGAGCTAGTAGGATGATTGGTAAGCAAGTTAGCTGATTTTGAATACAGACGAATTTCCTTGGTTGTACGGATATCGCACTCAGTAAAATAATCCATGTTAGCTTCATCACTTGCCAAAATCTTACCTTTAGAGAACAATCCGTCACCTGTAAGGATCTTCTGCTCCTTCAACTCTGACTTGGTTCCAAACACAAACCATGCGGTATGCAAAGCACGGTCTTGCTGTTCAACCACCTCAGTCTTTGCCATATTCTGAGCATGCAGATCCTCAGAGATAGCAGTCAGTTCGCTCACAGCCTCATCCAATTCCTGAATGCGGATATTCTTGGCCATCAACTCTTCTTGTAATGTTGCAATCTCTGCAGCTTTCTCTTCCAACTGCTTGGTGAATGACTCAACAGCCTTCTTCAACTGTGAATTTTGATTTTTACTAGATGCTAATTGAGCATTCAGTTTCTCAATTTGTTCACGATTGTCCTGCAAAGTTTTCTGGATAAACTCTATGTCACTAGCTATCTGCTGCTTTGCGCTAACAGAACCTTCTGCCACTGAACCACGTTGTAAATCAACACGGTTCTCTGCAGCACTAATCTGACGGAAACCTTCAGTAATCTGATTGAAAGTGCCCATCATATCATCTAACTCAGCATCGCGTGAATTCAACTCTGCCATCAAAGAATCATTCTTTGCCTGTAAAATCTTGTTGCCGCCACCCAGTCCATCGCAAGATGCGAAGCATACAGCAGCAGCCATCAATGTAAACACAATTTTTTTCATACGTTTAAACAATTAGTTTTGTCCGGCCACTACAATCACAAATTCACCGCGTGGCTCGGTTTCGGTGAAATGGGTTATTAATTCTCCAAGCGTACCTCTGATGGTTTCTTCATGAAGTTTAGAAATCTCTCTCGATACAGCAGCTTGTCTTTCATTGCCAAGTACCTCACCCAGTTGGATAAGAGTTTTAAGTACCCTATAGGGTGACTCATAGAACACCATGGTGCGGGTTTCTTCAGCCAAAGCGTTTATACGCGTCTGACGTCCTTTCTTCTGTGGTAGGAAACCTTCAAAGCAGAACCTGTCGCAAGGCAGCCCGCTATCAACTAATGCCGGTATGCAGGCCGTCGCTCCCGGAAGGCATTGTACCTCTACACCTGCTTTAGCACACTCCCTTGTTAACAAAAAGCCTGGGTCGGAAATCCCAGGTGTACCAGCATCCGATATCAATGCCACATTCTCACCTGCCAACAAACGCTTCACCAATGGCTCCACCGTCTGGTGCTCGTTAAACTTATGATGAGCAAGCAACGTGCCATGCTGGATATCGAAATGCTTCAGCAGGATTCCAGAGGTGCGTGTATCTTCTGCCAGAATTACATCCGCTTCTTTCAAGATACGGATAGCTCTCAGCGTCATATCCTCCATGTTTCCTACTGGTGTAGGTACAATATACAATATGCCCGTTTTCATGCTCATTATCAAAAATCGGCAACAAAGTTAGAAATAAATCGGCGAAAATAACAATATAGTTTATAAAAGTATTACATTTGTAACTAAATTTAGTACTTTATATGGAGGTTTATTCTGAAAATAACATGCAGGAGACCCGTCGCAGAGGACGTATTGAGGTGATTTGCGGGTCAATGTTCTCAGGCAAAACAGAAGAGCTGATACGCCGCATGAAACGTGCCAAATTCGCCAAGCAAAAAGTGGAGATATTCAAACCAGCCATCGATACCAGGTATTCAGATGAGGAAGTAGTGACACACGAAGGACAGAGTATTGCCTCTACCCCTCTTGACTCGTCAGCCAGTATTCTACTGCTTTCTTCTGACATAGACGTAGTAGGCATCGACGAAGCGCAGTTCTTTGATAATGGGCTGCCTGATATATGCAATCAGTTAGCTAATAATGGTATGCGTGTCATCGTTGCAGGACTGGATATGGATTTTCGCGGGGTACCTTTTGGGCCGATGCCACAACTGATGGCCATAGCTGATGAGGTAACCAAAGTGCATGCCATCTGTGTGCAGTGTGGCGACTTAGCCATGTATTCGCATCGCAAGGTGAGCGGTGACAAACAAGTAATGCTGGGAGAAACACAAGAATATGAACCTTTGTGCAGAGCGTGCTATAATAAGTTAAAAGATTTGAGTTACAAGGATTAGGAGGTAGTTGTTATGTTGGACAAGAAAATCACATTCGATAGTTTTATTCGAGCAGCGATGGGGGTGCTTATTGGCGTTATCATCCTCATGATACTCAACAGACTAAGCAATGTATTGTTACCATTCTTTGTAGCATGGCTTATTGCCTATCTTATTTTCCCTATGGTGCAATTCTTCCAGTATCGATGTAAGATGAAATACCGCGTACTGGCAATTATCTGTGCTATTTTAGTTGTGACTATCATTGGTTTGGGTATTTTCTATCTGATTATTCCCCCTATGGTAACAGAAGCATGGCGAATCAAGGATTTGCTAATCGAGTATTTTGAGTCGTCACCCTCTGACGGTGTACCAGCACTGATTCACAGCTATATCGTACAACATCTCAACATGGAACAAATAAAAGCTCTATTTAGCCGTCAAGATTTCTTGAATGCTTTACGTGAGTATTTACCCAAGCTATGGAATGTAGTGATAGAAAGTGTCAACGTAGTGTTTAGTTTCTTCTCTGTATTGATGATATTGCTCTATACCATCTTTATATTACTGGATTATGAAAGCATATCAGAGGGATGGGTGAACCTAGTGCCAAAACGTTTCCGTCCAATCTGCATAAAACTGGTGGGAGATGTAAAAGAGAGTATGAATAAATACTTCCGCGGACAAGCGATGGTAGCTACTTGCGTGGGCATCTTATTCTCCATTGGTTTTCTCATTATTGACTTCCCTTTAGCCATTGGTTTAGGCCTGTTCATCGGCATTCTCAACATGGTGCCCTACCTTCAGATTTTAGGTTTTATTCCTACCATCATACTGGCCATCCTAAAGGCAGCCGATACTGGTGGCAATTTCTGGCTCATCTTATTGTCAGCCTTTGCGGTATTCGCTATTGTTCAGGCCATTCAGGACGGCTTCCTCACACCTCGCATCATGGGCAAGGTCACCGGACTAAGTCCAGCTATCATCTTATTATCACTCTCTATTTGGGGATCGCTGATGGGGGTGATGGGCATGATTATTGCTCTGCCCATTACTGCCTTATTAATTTCCTATTACCAGAAATATGTGATTAATAGGGAACATATAAAGAATCGCGATATAAGTTCCGATTCCTAATGGTCAATATTAGCACATATATTTGCTGGTATGACAAATAATGTGTAAATTTGCAAGCCAAACTACTGTTTGCAAACCAAAACATTAGTTATGAGGGTAAATATTGTACAACATGATATAAAATGGGCTTGTCCTACAGACAATCACAAGCACTTGGAGGATTTGTTACTGCAGCAGCCTAAGGCCGACCTTTACGTGCTGACAGAGATGTTTTCTACGGGCTTTGCGACAGCACCTGAAGGTATAGCAGAAAAAAACGGTGCTTCGCTGGAATGGATGAAGCGAATGGCAGTCCTATTAGATGCGGCAATAGCAGGCAGTGTAGCCACCGAGGAGAACGGCAGATTCTACAACCGTTTCTATTTCGTGGAACCAAACGGCAAAACTACCTATTACGACAAACGCCACTTGTTTACCTATAGCGGCGAAGATAAGCGTTTCACTTGCGGCGACAAACGTGTTATTGTGGAATTTCGTGGTGTGAGATTCTTGTTGCAAGTATGCTACGACTTGCGTTTTCCTGTGTTCAGCCGTAACAAGGGCGACTATGACGCAATGATATATGCGGCAAACTGGCCATCGAGCCGTGTGGAAGTATGGAAGACTTTATTAAAAGCTAGAGCTATTGAGAATCAAAGCTTTGTAATAGGTGTTAACCGCATAGGTAATGACCCAAAGTGCGAGTACCAAGGTGGCTCAGCTATTATTGACCCCTACGGCCAAACACTTGCTACAACTTCTGATTATCAAGAAGCAACTGCAGTAGCAGAAATTGACATGAACGAACTGGAGACTTTCAGGAAAAAGTTTCCCGTGCTGAATGATGCTGACAAGTTTATAATTGAAGATTAAATAATAACATAAATGGAAAAAAGACTATTATTAGGTGATGAGGCGATAGCATTAGGTGCGTTGCATGCCGGATTAAGCGGTGTGTATGCATACCCAGGCACTCCCTCGACCGAGATTACTGAGTTTATACAAGGCTCTCCATTGGCGAAAGAACGAAAGGTGAGAAGCCGTTGGTGTACTAACGAAAAAACAGCTATGGAGGCTGCATTGGGTATGTCCTTTATGGGTAAACGTGCCTTAGTATGTATGAAACACGTAGGACTGAACGTTTGTGCCGACCCGTTTGTGAACAGTGGTATGACGGGTGTTAACGGTGGCGTCATTGTGCTGGTGGCTGATGACCCCTCTAT
>JAEEOD010000379.1 GCA_016284115.1 Bacteroidaceae bacterium | reverse complement strand
CAACTCTGCACTGGAGGGCTCGCCCACCGCAACTTTGAGCATTTCGTCTCCTTACACCTTTACAGGATTGGGATATATTGAAGTAACAGCTTCTGCCGATGGTTACACTTCAAGTTCTGCCAAGTATCTTGTTTCAAAGCGATATAATAAGACAAAGACGATTGATTTCGGCGCTTTGACCGCAAGTGATTTCGATGAAGATGTTTGGACTACAGCAACAGGAGCGCCTCGTGACTATTGGACGAACCGTGCAGCTGCTATCCCTGCTGATGCTACCTATTATAAATTTGTAACAGAAAGTATCACGCCAGATGACGAAACCGATTTGGCACACAAAAGTGCAATTGATGGTATCACCATGACAAACTGCTATCAGCGTACACCCAGATTATATGTTGGCTATGGATTGTTGGCAGCATATGATGTACCAAAAGTAGAAAATGTTGCATATAGTGGTTCTACATCAAACAATCTAAACATTAAGGTTAATGAAGCAACTGCTGAACAATATGCTATCTATAAAGGCTGGAACAACTATGGCAGCGGTACATTTACTACCGTACAAGCTGGCAATGCCACTTTTGCTCTGTACCGTTACGATACCATGCTGCGCACTATTGACGTTTATTCTCCTGAAGAAATTACAATCATCGGTGCTGTTGATTGCACCTCTGGCTATCGCTCAACACTTGGTAGCGACATCGTTGTCGCTAACGGCAGCGCCAAGAAGGTAACGTTCAAGAATCATGGTTCGGGAGCAGGCAGTGAATACTATAAGAACTGGGTGCTCGATATTAATTACGGTGGAAGCCTTATTACGACACTCCGTTCTGACTGGTACGCATTTGATCAAGGTGCCTTCACCTATGGTTACACTTACTCTTCCGATGGTGGTGCAACTGCCGACAACACCAATATATGGGGAACATGGTTCGCCGACATGGCTGCTTCCGATGCAGAACTGACACTGTCGCATGTTGATGGCAAGCTCTATGTGATTGGTACTATAGCTAACGGTGACAAGGTTTACTATATGAACTATACCTATGGTGATGGTTCGCAGACCGATGATTTTACGTTGAATCTGTCAATAGACCACTCATGGATTGAGGTAGAGTCAATCGAAGATGCTTCTACTGTGACCACTCCCGTACATCCTATAGCCATCAACGCAGGAACGGTTGGCACTACAGGCTACTCAACATTCGCCAGCACACTGTATCCTATCGATCTCTCGGACATTACGGGTGCAACAGCCTACTATGCTGAGAGTGCCGATGCAAGCAAAGTTATGATTAAGACTACTGTGAATACAGTTCCCGCTGGTGAGGGAATTATTCTGAAAGGAACTTCTGGTGATAATGTAACTATCAAGATTGCTGATGCAGGCGAAGAGATTTCTGGCAACTTGCTGGTAGGCTGCACTACAGAGACAAATCTCGGTACCAACAGCAACCACTATGTGCTGGTAAACAACGATGGTACTCCCGAGTTCCAGAGCCTCGCAAGCCATGGTGCTACCATACCAGCAGGCAAGGCATATCTGAATGCTCCTACAGCAGGTGCTCGTCTGAGCATTGTTTTCGATGATGAGACAACAGGCATCGTGAATCTCCCGACTGCCAACTCTAAAGGCGAGGGTGCTGTTTACAACCTGAACGGCCAGCGTATGCAGAAGGCTCAGAAGGGTCTCTACATCATTGATGGCAAGAAGGTCATGGTGAAGTAAAAACAATACCTCACTTAGAAAATCACGAGAATTTTAACAAACAGTATTCACGTTTAATAGAAAAAGCAATGAAAAAGATATATAATGCACCGGAAACAAAAATTGTCGCAATCGCTACAAGCAGCATAATGACCGGATCGGGTGAATACATCGATGTTAGCGAGAGCAACTATGATGGAAACACCACTGTCGAGTCGCGTAGCCATAGTATCTGGGACGATGAAGAGTATTAATCGTCTGCGTAAACGAAAATAGTCAAAACGACTATACCCTCTGGCTACCGCTGCCATCTTAGTGGCGGTAGCCTTTTTAGTTTTTTCAAAAGAAAGGGACCATGCATGAAGTCCGTGAGGATGCAGATGCGGTCCTCTTATAAAAAGTAGTAAAAAGTGGTGGCTAATCCGTGAGGACAAGCCGCCACATTTTTTCGACCTGTACGGTCGAAATCTTGTTTAGCAACGGACTACAGGACTTGAGGACTCTTTCACAAACAATACGTAACCTGAATTATTCATGGAAATAATCTATGCCTACGGCGTAACATGAATAGCCATGAATAACCACGAATGGTTCATAAATATTAATGATTAATTGATGATCATTCATGATTATT
>JAEEOD010000378.1 GCA_016284115.1 Bacteroidaceae bacterium | reverse complement strand
GCCTTCAGAATAGCCGGTTTCGTAATTTCGTGGAATACGATACGACTCGTCTTCTTTTCATCCAGCCCTAGTACTTCACACAGGTGCCATGAGATAGCTTCTCCCTCGCGGTCTTCATCGGATGCCAACCAAATCTTCTCGGCTTTCTCAGCATTCGTCTTCAGTTCCTTGACGAGTTTAGCCTTTTCCTCAGGAATCTCATATTCAGGCTCAAGCGTATCCGTATCGATACTCATCTCTTTCTTCTTCAGGTCACGGATGTGACCATAGCTCGACATTACCTTATACTCCTTTCCCAGGAACTTTTCAATGGTCTTAGCCTTTGCAGGCGACTCAACGATTACCAAATTCTTTTGCATATACTTGTCTTTATTATTTTCTTTCGGGCTGCAAAAGTAGAGAAAAGTTTTGGTTACACCTTATTTATATAGATGTTTTTTTGATTTCTTAACATTTCGTTCTCCTTTACTTTTACTCCCATCCTTAAGGATGACGACAAAAACGGCCTTTGTCAGTCTTTTAAATAAAGAACAAAAAAGCGTATGAAAAGAATACTGATGATGCTTTGCCTGATGTTGTCGATATTTTTAGCACAGGCAGCAAACAAGCCATGGGACAATGGCAAGTTAAAGGTATCGGATAACCAGCGTTATCTGCAGTTTGAAAACGGGCAGCCTTTCTTCTGGTTAGGAGAAACGGGTTGGCTATTACCAGAACGACTCGACAGGGCCGAGGCGGAATGGTATCTGCAATCGTGTGCCAAGGCAGGATATAACGTTGTGCAAGTACAAACGATTGATGGCGTTCCTGCTTACAATATCTATGGTCAGATGTCAAACATTGATGGTTGGAACTTCAAGGATATCAACCAGAAAGGCGTCTATGGTTATTGGGACCACATGGATTATATTGTAGATATGGCTGCCCAGCACGGTATCTATATCGGTATGGTGTGTATCTGGGGTGGATTGGTGAAGGACGGCAAACTGAGTGTGGAGGATGCTAAGAAGTATGGCACGTTCCTCGCCAATCGCTATAAGAACAAGAAGAACATCATCTGGTTTATGGGTGGCGACATCCAAGGTGACATCAAGCCTGAGGTTTGGGAGGCATTGGCAACAACCATCAAGTCAATAGATAAGAACCACCTCATGACCTATCATCCTCGTGGACGCTATACTTCTGCCAAATGGTGGTCAAAAGCCTCATGGATTGACTTCCATACTTTCCAGAGCGGACATCGCCGCTACGGACAGCGCATGGGCAATGCCGACTATCCTATTCCTGACAATACGGAGGAGGATAACTGGATGTATGTCGACTCCACGTGGAAGTACAACCCCATCAAGCCGGTATTGGACGCTGAGCCTTCGTATGAGGACATCCCTATGGGACTGCACGACGCTAACGAGCCGCGTTGGAAGGATTACGACGTGCGCCGCTACGCCTATTGGAGCGTGTTTGCAGGAAGTTGTGGTCACACATACGGCCATAATGCCATCATGCAGATGTTGAAGCCTGGTTATCCCACGAGTTATGGTGATGCTGGCGACGTGAAGGCGTGGTATCAGGGGCTGAAGGATCCTGGCTACAACCAGATGCAATATCTGAAGCGGCTCATCTTGTCGTTCCCCTATTTTGAACGTGTTCCAGATCAAAGTGTTATTTTGGAGAATGGTGAGAAATACAATCGTCTGATTGCAACGCGCGGCAACGACTATCTGTTCGTTTACAATTACAATAATAACAACATGAAGCTCGACCTGACGAAAATTAGTGGCGAGAAGAAAAATGTGTGGTGGATGACGGCTGCCACAGGCAAGCTGAAGTATCTTGGTGAATTTGACAACAAGGTGCTCACCTTTCGCTATCACCCACAGTCAGCTCGCGTAGAGGATGGTGTGCTTATCGCCATTGACAGCAGCAAGGACTATTTGAAGAAAGGCCAGACGGAACTGTCGCCAGACGGTTATAAGGCGAAGGAACGCGACTTGAATGAATGAACCACGGATTATACGGATGAAGAAACTTCTCATTATATTGTTTGCCCTGCTGCCCTTGTTGACTTTTGCTAAAGTGGAGGTGACGAACCTGCGCGTTGAGAACTTGGACAAACCGCTAGGCATTGACACCAGTGAGCCTCGTTTCTCGTGGCAGATTACCAGCGATAAAAGAAATGTGCGCCAAACGGCTTATCAGATAGTTGTCAGCGGCGGCCAAGGCGAGTTGTGGAACTCCGGGCGTGTGGAGAATGACCAACAGTTGTGGGTGCGTTATAGTGGCTCTAAGTTAAAGAGCAACACACACTGTACGTGGAAGGTAAAGGTTTGGACCACAGTTGGTGAGTCCGATTGGAGTAGCGACGAGTGTTTCAGTATTGGATTGCTCGACGAAGGTAAATGGACGGGCTATTGGATAGGCTTGGAACAACTGTTGCCTTGTGAAGAAAGAGGTATGCACACACGCATGGCTGCACGCTATCTGCGCAAGGA
>JAEEOD010000377.1 GCA_016284115.1 Bacteroidaceae bacterium | reverse complement strand
TATGTCGTAGGGTCAAGTTCAACAAAAGCTATATGGTTCATTGCACTCAAGCACAAATACATCCTACCATCTTCCCAATACAGTGATGGGTCAATACCATTCACACCATCTATGAAAACTGGGTCACTCCAAGGACCAGCCGGGTTGTCGGCAGTTACTATGAAATTGCCCGTCTTGCCCTGAAACAACAAGTTGATATTAGTAGTAATCATGTAGAACTTGCCTTCGTGATAACGAATGGTGGGAGCAAAGATACCACTGCTGGCACCACCTTTACTCAAATCCACCTGCGAGGGACGATCCAGCACATTACCAATCTGCTCCCAGTGAATCAAGTCCTTGCTATGGAACACAGGCACGCCTGGGAAATACTGGAACGTACTGGTCACCAAATAAAAATCATCACCTACCCTGCACACACTGGGGTCTGGATAGTAACCAGGAATCACTGGGTTCTGGAAACCACTCTCTGTAATCTGTGCATTCTGCACATTCGTCTGACTGAATGTCGGCAATGCCAAAGTCACAGCCACCAAAGATAACAATACTTTTCTCATGCTAGAATATTTTATTTTAGTACAAAGATAATGCATTCTATTCAATAAAAAAAGGGTGATAGCTTTTTAGCTCAAAATAGTACAGCTTTGGACACTATTTGTACAGCATTTAGTTCGGTTTAATAGCAAAATCATCAAAAATAGGGATTGTATGGTCGAAACGCCTTCCTTAACTTTGCACTCGGAATTAACTAAAACAAGTATTATTATGAAATTCAAATGTTTTATTCTATCGACAGTTGCTTTAGCAATCGCAATGGGTATGTGCTCATGTAGTAAAGACAAAGATGAGCCAGAGGTGGCTGTAGCCACACAAGTAGCTGGCTCCTATACTGGTCAAGAAATCATTATGGTGGATAACGATGAATCATCTAACGAAACCAAGATTTACGAGTTTGCCAAAGCATCAGACACATCCATTGACATGACTGTTCCTGAAGCTGGTATGGGAGGAATGATGACCATTCCTGCATTTTCAGTAAAGAACATCGTACTGACGAAGAGTGGCGACACCATTGTTGGCAGACTTGCTTCTTACGACGGTACAGTGACCAATGCCAAAGGTGAAGAGAAGGCTTATAATGTCAAAGATGTAACTGTCATGTTTAACAACAAGTCTGTTGTGGTGACATTCATATTGAAATATGGCAATATGCCATTTGGTTTGGTGACAAATTTCACTGGAACAAAATAGCTAAAGTGGCATTATTGAGTAAAATATTGCGTCTCGCTATAGTCAGTATGGCATTGTCCATGCTGGCTATGAGAGTCGATGCCCAGACGTTTTCTTCTACTGCCGTAAGCGATTCCGTAGAGCTGGAACCCGTCGTGGTGACAGCATCTCATTCGCCTAAGGCGTTGAAGGATGTACCTGTGGTTACGCGTCTCATTACCCTCCACGATATTAAACTGACTGATGCTACCAACATTCAGGACATACTTACGCAGGAGATACCCGGACTGGAGTTCGGCCTTGCTATGAGCCAAGAGACATCACTCAACATGAGTGGTTTTGGCGGCAATGCTGTCCTCTTCCTGGTAGATGGAGAACGTATGGCAGGAGAAACGATGGACAATGTTGACTACAACCGCATGAATCTCGACAATGCAGGACGTATAGAGATAGTGAAAGGTGCATCATCAGCACTCTATGGTTCAAATGCTGTAGGAGGAGTAATCAACATCATCAGTCAAGAGAATCTTGACCCCTGGGCTGTCAATGTAAACTCTCGCTTTAATACGTTTGGACACGAATGGCGCAACGGAGCCAGCTTCTCATTCAACACAACAAAATGGAACTCACAGACAAGTTTCCAACATACCAAGATCGATCCCGTCAATCTGCCAAAGGCACACTCTTCCGAAGAGATTGCCACTGAACTGATGAAGAAGGCACAGGGCTTGCCTTACGATGAGTCAATTCTGAATGATGACTCCAATATAAGCCGCCTGTATGGACAGAAAACTTACAACATAAAGGAACGGTTGATATGGCGTGCCTCTGATAATCTCACGCTTACAGGCAGGGGTAGCTATTTCTTCCGCACCAGCGAACGTGATACTTACGACTATCATTTCAACGGCTACGGTGCAGGATTGAAAGGCAAGTACTCGTGGAAACACGACAGCTATCTGGAACTGTCATACGCATACGACCAATATGACAAGGCCAACTTCATGCCAAATGGTACACGTACCCATGACCACGACTATAGCAATAGACAACATGTGGCACATGCCCTGTTCCACCATTCGTTTGGCAAGAACAGTCTCATCGTGGGAGCCGACTACCTGCATGATTATCTCACCACTTATCAATTCATAGACAACACAGCTCACACCCAGAGCAATATCGATGGCTATGCACAGTTCGATTGGAACATCACTCCACAACTGAACATTGTGGGCAGCATGCGTTATGATTATTTCTCTGCTTCAGCAAAGCAGGCTCTCACCCAGCGTCTTGCCTTGGTGTATAAATTGCCGTTCATGACCCTTCGAGCCAACTATGCCAGTGGTTTCCGAGCCCCCACCCTCAAGGAAATGTATATGCATTTTGACATGGGCAATATGGGCTATATGATCATTGGCAATCCAGACCTGAAACCAGAGAAGAGCAACAATATCAATCTCGCTATTGAGCGGACACACCGCATTCAAAAAGGCGGATTACTGGATGGAACCTATAGCTTTACCCTCATGGGCTATTGCAACATCTTTGACAAGCGCATCACCACCATCGACGGGGGGTTATACGAGGGTATGGAAAGTGCACTATACTGGAACGAAGATGGAATCACGGTATGGGGTATAGATGCCAGTTTGGGTTATGTCATGAAAAATGGTTTGTCACTAAGGTACAACTATTCATGGATGCATGAGACTGGCAATGTCTATTTCTCACAGTTCTCACAACCTCGTTCACATTCCATGACCTGGCGTATAGGCTACAGCCATCGTTTCTCGCGCCACTATGCTCTCGATGCAGCTCTTTCTGGTCGCAGTCTTGGCAAACCGCAATCGGGTCGTAAGGATGTTGACCAGGGTTATACTATCTGGAAACTAATGTTACAGCATCAATTATGGAAAGGCATCCGTCTTAATACTGCCATTGACAATATCTTTAATTTCAAACCTAAGGCCTATTACTACTCTTCTCCACTCACTACAGGTACCTCCTTCAGCATAGGTCTATCAATTGATGTGGCAGCTCTAGGCGCGTAAAATCACACACGATAATTGCATAGGCTTACAAATCTAAGGGCAATACATATAAGACTAGTGTCTCATTATCTTCCGCTTCTTCCGCTATTACTTCCGCTACGATAACCATTGTATAAATAAGCTATCTTGATTTAGCGGAAGTGCGGAAGATATATTTTATTATTCCCATTCGATGGTACCCGTTGGTTTCGGAGTGAGGTCATAGAGCACACGATTCACACCTGGCACCTCCGTGATAATACGATTGGTGATATGATGCAGCAAAGCGTAAGGAATCTCCTCGACGGTAGCAGTCATGGCATCGCGCGTGTTGACGGCACGGATGATGACTGGCCAATCCCAACTGCGTTTATTGTCCTTCACACCCGTTGACTTATAGTCGGGTACGATAGTGAAATACTGCCAAACCTTGCCCTCCAAGCCGTTCTTAGCAAACTCCTCACGCAGGATGGCATCACTCTCACGCAAAGCCTCCAAACGATCACGAGTAATGGCACCCGTGCAACGTACACCCAGACCAGGACCAGGGAATGGCTGACGGAACACCATGTTGTCAGGCAACCCCAGTTCTTTACCTACCACACGAACCTCATCCTTGAACAAGAGCTTAATCGGCTCAACGAGTTCAAATTGTAGATCCTCTGGCAAACCACCTACGTTGTGATGAGACTTTACAGGACCAGACTCTACGATGTCAGGATAGATGGTACCCTGCGCCAGGAAACTGATACCCTCTTGCTTACGAGCCTCTTCTTCAAACACACGGATGAACTCTGCGCCAATGATTTTACGCTTCTGCTCAGGATCAGCCACGCCTGCCAGCTTGTCGAGAAAACGGTCGGTTGCATCCACATACACGAGGTTGGCATTAAGTTCATCACGGAACACACGAACCACTTGCTCAGGCTCACCTTTGCGCAGCAAGCCGTGATTTACATGTACTGACACCAATTGTTTGCCAACAGCCTTAATGAGTAAAGCTGCAACCACAGAGGAGTCAACACCACCCGAGAGGGCCAGTAACACCTTCTTGTCGCCAATCTGAGCACGCAGCTCCTGAATCTGTTCTTCAATGAATTTTTGGGCCAAAGCAGGAGTCGTAATACGCTCCATATCAGCCGGACGAACGTTACCTGTAGTCATAATTTTGATGTATTAATTATATTAATTCTATTTTAATCGGATAAAGTTACAAAATAATCTGGTAATAATCGCCAGTATGTGCTTTTTTTAACAATATTTTTTCTTATTTTTGCAGATAGATAAACTTAAAATGCAAAGATAATGAGAAAGACTTTTTTATTACTGACTACACTGGCGCTGGGCATCGTATATGCTTCAGCACAGGAAGCCATTTTTGACCGTAATGACATTACCTCGCCTGAAGTGAACGCTGACGGTAGCGTGACGTTCCGTCTGTATAATCCTAAAGCGATCACCGTACAGGTGACGGGGGATTTTCTGAATGGGACTACAGCAGAGATGAAACAAGACTCTACAGGCGTGTGGACTTACACCAGTAAGCAGCTAGAGCCTGAGATGTATTCCTATAAGTTCTTGGTAAATGGTACTGAGTTCTTAGATCCCAGCAATATCTACCGAAGCAGAGACATTGCATCGTTTACAAATATCTTTATTGTCAGCAAAGACAAGGCCGACAAGGGTGGTCTGTACAGCGTACAGGAGGTGCCACATGGCAATGTAGCGAAGGTATGGTATTACAGTCCTACACTGAAGATGCAGCGTCGGATGACTGTCTATACGCCCGCTGGCTACGACGATAGCAAAAAGAGCTATCCAGTGTTATATCTGTTCCATGGAGCTGGTGGTGATGAAGATGCCTGGACAACCTTAGGACGTGCAGCACAGATATTGGACAACCTGATTGCAATGGGTAAGGCCGAGCCGATGATTGTGGTGATGCCCAATGGCAACATGAATGCTCAGGCTGTGGCTGGCGAATGGAGCAAGGGCATGTATAAGCCGTCATTCACCCAGCACATGGATCCTCCAGGCTTGGCTACGATGGAAGAGAGTTTCCCTGATATCCAGAACTATATAGAAAAGCACTATCGTGTTATCAAGGACAAGAAACATCGTGCGGTAGCCGGTCTGTCAATGGGTGGTGGACACACTTTCTCTGTGAGCAAGACGTATCCAGACCGTTTCGACTATATCGGTCTGTTCTCTGCTGCTATCGTAGCTGGTCGTAACGTAAACTTCATGGGTGTGAATAAGCAGACATTAGACAGCGATACAGAACTGGGCCATCAAATTGAGGCGCTGAAGAAGAATGATCCTAAGTTGTATTGGATTGCAATCGGTAATACTGATTTCCTGTACAATGTGAATAAGGCTTACCGAGAATACCTGGATGAGAAAGGCTTGAAGTATGAATACTTCGAGAATGAGGGGGGGCACATCTGGCGACTGTGGCGCATCTACCTGAGTATGTTTGCTCCAAGGCTTTTCAAATGAAGAATGAGCAAAATACTCACTCGCCCTAAAGGCACCCCTTCCATATTATGATGTGCACCCCAATAGTTAGACAAAAAAACTATTGGGGTGCACAATAATCAGACGGAGGAATATAATTAATGAGTAGCGTCGTGAATCATTTCCAACAGTCCATTCACGATAGCACTCTCTGCATAACCTTGTTTGTAGCGTGAGCCCAGTACTTCGAATACCTCAGCACCATAAGACTCATCGTCTGGGATATAGCCACCATAACCCACACCAGGGCAATAAGCAAGACCTGTCATCATGGTACGAGAATAAGGAGATTCACGCTTCAGGCGTACCGCAATCTGGTTATAAGGTTCACCAGCCACAGCCGTTACAGGAATATCGTCCAGCATAATCAGGCAAAGGCCAATGCCTGCCTCACCTGCATCTTCATACTGGCCTGCAAAACCTGCCCTCCCCTCTCTGTTGAGTAACTTACGAGCTGGCACATTGACCACCTTACGGGCACAGTTGATGGTGACATTCGTCTCAAAGTGGCGCATATTCATGATAACATACTTTACTTCTTCACCTAAGATCTGTCCATAACTTTCAATCATCCTTTCCTGCTCTCCCAACAGGCGCTGCACCTCTGGTTTGGTTCTATCCAAACCTTGTCCACCAGGAGGCATGCTATTGGAAATATCCTCACCACGAGCTGCAAAATCAGCTATACGGATATTGCGTAAGTCGAAGGTCTGCTGGAAATAAATGGGGTTCTGGTCACCAGCAGCACCAGAGGCAAAGCTCGCCACAAAACCATCACCATAGCGACTCTCCACATAACGCTCGGTAGCTCCCGGAAAGTCTGCACTAACCTTGTCAGTATTACCTGTTATCACAGCATGCATGGCATAGTTGAAATATGTGGCAATGGGTTTTCCGTCAAGACTCTCGAAATAGATGACACCTACGGTCTTGTCAGACTTTCCATCATAATCCGGACCTTCCCACCATGAGCCGCGCTCTGCATCAAACAAGTCGCGTTTCACATTCAAGTAGGACACACCAGCACCATAGCCTAATCTAGCAGGCACCATAGCATCTACTGCTGCTTTAACAGCACTCCATGTACGGTTATTCAACTCATCTCCTCTCACACTACCGCCAGAGTGTGTATGTGTGCCGTTATAGATAATATTGCCCTCTGGAATACCCAGTTCTTTTGCAGCGCGCTCGTCTATGTAGGCTGCAACATTGCCATTGACACCTCCAGCATCAAAAGTTACAAAGGCAGCCTTGGTAGCACCGTTTCCAAAGGCGATGACACGAACAAAGCAATGGTCCAGAATACCCTGCGAGGTAGGTGGTAGATCCTTCAGTTCTGGGGTTATATCCACTTTAGCAGCACCTGCCAACAACTGACCACGAGGTCCGTTGAAAGCTGATAAGCTGACTGACTGCAACATGGCAGACATCAGCACAACCATAAACACAAATTTCTTTCTCATAGTATTATTAATTAATTATTATATACAACAAACAACTCCCGCTTGGAGCTGCTTGGCCAGCAAGTGGGAGTTGCATATAAAGACAACGTTCTATTGTCTATCTGGATTGTGTCTATGTTGTCTGTCTCTATTAGGGGCTCCACCACTTTCAGAACGTGGACGCCACATATCTCTTACCATATCTCTGCGGAAACCCATCTCAGCACTTCTGATAAGGAATATCTTCTTGTCGGGTAGGATTTTGCGGAACTTATCTAGATACTCCTTCTCCAAGCGAGCAGAGTTCAACTGCGACTCAGTGAAGGCATCATTAATTTCCTTATAGCTGCCCTCTTTGGCGTTATTGTCCAACCCTTCGCGAAACAGCTTCCAGGCTTCATCCTGCATGGTTTTCTGTTTCTGTTTCATCTCAAAGTACAGTGGGAAGAACTCCTTGGCCTCTTGGTCTGTCAGTTCAGCAGTCTTAGCCAAATACTCCTGCTGTTTAGCCTGAAACTGCTCAGGCGATAGTCTTTCACGACGTGTTCTTTCTTGTGCGTTTAGTGATGCTACAGCCACCACCATTGTCAACAATAATACGATTCTTTTCATAACCTAATGCTTTTATTATATAATGTATATTACTCTGCGTCAGATAAATAAAGATAAAGAGAATAGTCGTCCATTTGCATTGACTCCACCATATTCTGCACCATCTCCGTTTCATATTGCTCTTCTTCTGCAGCAATCACATCGGGATTGTTGGCATGCATATATCCCAACACCTTGATAATGATGGCGGCACCAGCAAACATGGCTGCCAAATAGACACTTGGCTTCGCCTTATCCCACCACGTCAATGGCTTGGTCTTGTACTCAGGAACAGGCTTTTCAGGCAGACTGTCCATCACACGGTTCGTCAGGCCCTCAAAATAGCCCTCGGGAACAGTGAAGGGGTTACTCTTCCCCACCTTGCGTAACAACAGATCTTCTTCTTTCATAGCTTTTATCCTTTTTCTATTAATTAGACATCAGTATATTCAATTGGTTTAATCAGCATCCTCAAAAAATTTAGATATTTTCTTCACAGCCAAGTGATAGTCAGCTTTCAATGCCCCTACAGAGGAACCTATAATCTCAGAAATCTCCGTATAAGTCAGTTCGTCAAAGTAACGAAGGTTAAACACCAGTCGCTGTTTGTCTGGAAGTGTAGTAAGTGCCTGCTGCAACAGACGTTGTGCCTTCTCACCATCGAAGTATGGGTCACCCTCCAATTGGTTGGCCACACTTGCCTCCTCGTTATCCATCGAGATGCTCTGTTGTGCCTTCTGCTTATTTAGGAAATTCAAACTCTGGTTGATGGCGATACGATAGAGCCAGGTGGAAAGTTTAGATTCCCCACGGAAGTAGTCGATGTTTTTCCAAGCCTGTATCAGCGTTTCCTGCAAGACATCATTGGCATCGTCGTGGTTAAGCACCAGGCGTCGTATCTGCCAATAAAGTTGTTGGCCAAACTCCTCCACAATCATGCCGAACGCCCTACGTTGCGTGGCATCGTCTTCTTGCAGCATCCTCAGCACATTTTCTTCGTCAAATCTTGCACTCATATCGTTTTGTTCGTTCATTAATCATTAGACAGAAAGAAAAGCAATAGGTTTAATCTATCATCTCAAACACTTTCCCCTCATCAGCCAACAGAGTATTAGGAAATATGGATTTAGCCTCTTTAAGCAACTCATTCTCATCCGTATATCGTGCCGAGAAATGCCCTATAACGAGCCTTTTCACTTCAGCATCATTAGCAATCTGAGCAGCCTGTAAGGTGGTGCTGTGGAAGTGTTTCTCGGCTTTCAGAGCATCTTCTGCGGCATAGGTAGCCTCGTGATAAAGCAAATCCACTCCCCTCACCTGCTCAACAATCTCAGGTGCATACTTGGTGTCAGAACAGTAAGCATAGCTGTGCACTGGTGATGGATCAGTGGTAAGTTTTTCATTGGCAATTACCACACCATCAGGTTGCACAAAATCCTCTCCTGCACGAATATTGTTGATGTAAGCAATAGGTATCTCATATGCATCAATCATATCACGTAGAATATGTCTTAGTCCCATTTTCTCCTCAAACAAGAAACCGCAGGTGGGTACCCTATGTTTCAAGGGGATAGTAGTGACTGTAAGCGTACGATCCTCAAAGATTACGATAGGGTTCTCAGTATCAAATTCATGGAAAAACACCTGATAGGTCATGTCGTAATTACAATAGTCCATGATGGGCTTCATCATCGTCTCAAGACCTTGAGGACTATAGATGTGAAGCTCTGCCGTACGTCCTTGCAAGTTAAAGGTGGATATCAGGCCTGGCAATCCGAACCAATGGTCACCATGCAGGTGTGAGATGAAGATATTGTTCAGGCGGTTGAAAGGAAGTCGATTCTTACAGTACTGCATCTGTGTTCCTTCGCCACAATCTATCATAAACAGCTTGTCACGCACGTTCAGCACCTGCGAAGAAGGGAAATGCTTCAACGTGGGTTTGGCTGAGCCACAACCTAATATCGTCAGTTCAAACTTTTCCATAAACTCGTCTTGCTATTCAGTTTACAAAGATAGCAATAAAAAAGGTGCCTGCAAACTTTGCAGACACCTTTTATTATATATAAGGTGAAAGTTATTACTTGCCACCCTTTGCAAGCTTCTCTTTCAGAGCTGCCAGTGCATCGATATCACCCAGTGTGGTTGACGCAGCCTGGTTCTGAATTACAGGAGCCTCTTCACGCTTGTTGTTACGACGCTGAGCACGACGCTCGTTTCTTTCTTCACGAGCCTGATCTTCATAAACACGGCTGTGTGAGAGGAAGATGCGACGAGTATCCTTATTGAACTCAATAACCTTGAATGGCAGAGTCTCACCTACCTGAGCCTGAGTGCCATCCTGCTTAACCAAGTGCTTAGGAGTTACGAAGCCCTCAACGCCATGAGGCAGAGCAACCACTGCACCCTTGTCCAGGATATCAGTAACAGTACCGTCGAATACAGCACCCTCAGTGAATACGTTAGCGAAGGTATCCCAAGGATTCTCCTCAAGCTGCTTGTGACCCAAGCTCAGACGACGGTTCTCCTTGTCGATTTCCAATACTACTACGTCGATCTCTGCACCAATCTGGGTAAACTCTGATGGATGCTTAACCTTCTTGGTCCATGACAGGTCAGAAATGTGAATCAAGCCGTCAACGCCCTCTTCAATCTCAACAAATACACCAAAGTTGGTGAAGTTGCGAACCTTAGCCTTGTGCTGTGAACCAACTGGATAACGCTCTTCGATATTCTCCCATGGGTCAGCCTTCAGCTGCTTGATACCCAGAGACATCTTACGCTCGTCGCGATCCAGAGTCAAAATAACAGCTTCTACCTCGTCGCCTACCTTCAAGAAGTCCTGAGCACTACGCAGGTGCTGGCTCCAAGACATCTCAGACACATGAATCAGACCTTCAACTCCAGGAGCAATCTCTACGAATGCACCGTAGTCAGCCATCACAACTACCTTACCCTTCACGTGGTCACCCACCTTCAGATCCTGATTCAGAGCATCCCAAGGATGAGGAGTGAGCTGCTTCAGACCCAAAGCAATGCGACGCTTGTCGTCGTCAAAGTCAAGGATAACAACATTTATCTTCTGGTCAAGCTCAACCACTTCGTGAGGATCACTTACACGACCCCAACTCAGATCGGTGATGTGGATCAAACCGTCAACACCGCCAAGGTCAACGAATACACCATAAGAAGTGATATTCTTAACAGTACCTTCGAGTACCTGACCCTTGTCGAGCTTGCTAACAATTTCCTTCTTCTGTGCTTCCAACTCAGCCTCGATGAGAGCCTTGTGAGAAACAACTACGTTGCGGAACTCCTGGTTGATCTTCACAACCTTGAACTCCATAGTCTTGTTTACGAATACGTCGTAATCGCGGATAGGCTTCACATCGATTTGTGAACCTGGCAAGAATGCCTCGATGCCAAATACGTCCACAATCATACCACCCTTTGTGCGGCACTTGATGAAACCCTTGATAACTTCCTGACTCTCCAATGCCTGGTTTACGCGATCCCAAGCCAGAGACAGGCGAGCCTTGCGGTGAGAGAGCACCAACTGACCCTTCTTGTCTTCCTGATTCTCAATGTAAACTTCCACCTTATCACCAGGCTTCAAATCAGGATTGTAACGGAACTCACTCATAGGAATGATACCGTCAGATTTGTAACCGATATTCACCACAACTTCACGCTTGTTCATGCTGATAACGGTACCTTCAACGACTTCACGCTCATTTACTTTGTTCAGCGTGTTGTCATACGCCTTCTCCTGGTCTTCTTTGCTGACCTGAGAAAGTGTTTCGCCACTTTCATAAGCCTCCCAATTGAACTCATCGAGTGGCTGAATGTTCTTTAAGTTTTCCATTTTTTGTTAATAATTTGTTTAATAATTAATTGTGTTAGACATTATGTTGTCTGAAAAACGCGGCAAAGTTACGACTTTTATTTCAACCCACAAACAGTTTAGGCATTTATTTTTCCTCTTTATTTTTTAAATAGGTAAGAGCAGCACCGATAGCAGTACTATATTCAGCATAAGGAGGAATGTGGAAACGCACGCCATAGAGGCCTTCCAATTCACTGAAAACGTCCTTGCACTGGGGCATTCGGGTCAGGTTACCAATCAGCACAAAATCTTTAATATCGGAGTTCAACGCGCAAAGAACAGCTCCACTACCAATAGTCTGCAATACTGTCACGATAATACCAGCAGCTATGTCTTCTTGCGAAGAATCACTGTGTGCCTTGCCCAACAACGATGCAGTAGCATAAAGAGGCAAGCCGGGCAGGTCGGATTTGCAAACATCTCCAATTAAAAGATCTACTTTTGTATGATCTCCCTGCAACGCTAACTCTGACACCTGACTAATATCATGTGTCTTTAACAACAAATTAGACAGACCTTGTAAGGTACCTCCACCTATGCCCATGCCGCCAATGTGTTTGATTTCATCATGGTCGATTTTCACAAATGTAGTACCTGTACCCATACTAACCACAATCAATTTATCAATGTCAATGTCATGACGTGCTCCCAACCCATCAGCAGTGAACTCATCCACCATCTGTGTTGGCAAGTTGTATATAGGAGTAGTAACAAAAGCACTACCCACACCCGTCATCATCACTTGTTCAATATCTTCCAAACGGATATCGTTGTCATGCAGGTATTTACCAAAAGCACCAAAAAAAGAGGTAATAGGATCTGCTGCTGTAATAAACATCGGTTTGATAATCTGATTGCTTTCATTTATACCAACAATCTTTGTGGTGGAACCACCCACATCAATTCCAATAACCATTCCCATTTTTGATTAAAGTTTAAAATTATAGTTATAAGTTTAGAGTAAGATTTTATCAGCAAAAACTTGTTTGACCAAAGTAGCAAACTCTTGAAAAGCTGCCGTATCGTGTAGAGAAGACAAGGATTGCATGAGACCATAATAATGCCAGGCATGTTCCTGAGGATCACTAACGTGGAAACGATTCCACAACTCATCGCCTATCACAGCATAATCGCGAGCAATAATACGCATATTAGACAATTTGTCTCCCAACGCCACAATCTTTGCATCAAGAGGGGCTTCCGCCAGATGTTCAATAGATATCTGCTTACGAAGGTGCCAGGTCGCAGAAGCGCCACCTTCCAGTTTCACGTCACTCTCATGTGTTACTAAATCAGCCACTCGTTTACCAAACTCTTGCTTTAACTGCTCATAAGTTGTATCAGTATCTTCTAATGTATCATGCAAAGCTGCTGCTGCTAATAGCTCTTGATCAGCAGTAATTGTAGATACAATAACCACTGCCTCTAAAGGATGTACTATATAAGGAAAACCTTTTCCTTTTCGCTCTGTATTGGCATGTGCTTTCACAGCGAAACAGATGGCTCGATCCAGCATGCTGCTATCTATATATTCTTTCTTACTCATAGCTATTCATTTTTTATATATATCATCCCAAAAAGGCAGATCCTTGGCAAGATCCATAATCATATCAATAAAAACATCATAATTATCTTGTTTACCATTTAAGGTTTTGTACACAAATTGCAAACCCTCACGGCCTCTACCTTGCTTCAGCACATAAACCAAGCATAAATTCTGAAGGCCTACGTTCTCAGCCAAGATATCCAAATCAGTCAGCGCTATCTGAGCGAGTGCCAACTGATAAGCATCCTCTGAATTCTCTTTGATGAAATGATCTATATCACTCAAAGTCTCAAAACCAAATGAAACTAGCAAAGGCAAGAAACCCATCAAAGAAGTAGGGAATATTTCTGCCTGATTAACAGCCGCTATACGTTGGTTCAAACGATCGAACGGATGCATTTCCAAATAACTCGTAAAGGAGTCGACAGTTAATGCGACATCATCTAATTTCCCTGAATGAACTAGACTTTGAATATTGCGACGATACTCCGTTATTTCATTGCGCAAACGACTAAATTCATCATCAATCAGTTCTAACATACCAGCCAAACGACTAAATTGGCGACGATGCTCATCCAGAATTTTTACGTTAGCTTTATAACCTGTATCATGCTCGATGGTGGACCACACATGCTGTAGAGCTGTTCGCATCTGTATTTCGAAGCGTATGTTTCTCAACGCAGTTTTACTTGTTCGCAAACGACAAATATAGTGAAGAGAGTTATAGCCAAAACTGTTCAACTGATGTAATTTGCGCTTATCTACAGATTCTTTCCAGTCTATATCAAACAACTTTTTCGCAATAGTAGCCACTTTATCGACATCATCGTTATAAAAAGTAATAATGCGGAAACCCACTAAATCTGTAATATCATTAACACTATGATACTTCACGCCTTTCAGAAACAACTTGCCTGCAAGTGATTTTTCTGTCTTTACCCTATGCTCTATGGCAGTAACATAAATACCTTGATCATCCAAAGACTTTTTCAACTTATTATAAACCAATTTTTCCAGTTTTTGCAGGTAAGGCAGCATTTCGCGATACTGTTGCAACAAGTCTTCCCCATGAGGGTCTAATATTATATCAGTCATTCCTGACATATACAAATTATTTGGTTATCAATTTAATTATTCATCACAAAAACGTTTCAGTATATCCCCATACGCCTCTACACGTCTGTCACGCAAGAAAGGCCACCAACGTCGCACCTGTTCTGAACGTTCAATATCAACATCAACTACACAGTTTTCTTCTTGGTCGGCACTAGCTTTAGCAATGAATTCACCTTGTGGTCCTGCCACAAAGCTATTACCCCAAAACTGAATTCCGTTAGTCTGTCCAGATGGATCGGGTTCATGCCCCACTCTGTTCACGGCTATCACAGGCAACCCATTAGCAACAGCATGACCTCTCATAACGGTCTGCCAGGCATTCAACTGACGTTGCTTCTCTTCAGATGTATCGGTACTTTCCCATCCAATGGCTGTAGGATAGATGAGCATCTCCGCTCCTTTTAGTGCCATCAAACGAGCTCCTTCAGGATACCACTGGTCCCAACATACCATCAGGCCCAGTTTCCCCAGCGATGTCTGAATGGGCTCAAAACCCAGGTCGCCAGGAGTGAAATAGAATTTTTCATAGTAAGCAGGGTCATCAGGAATATGCATTTTACGGTATTTGCCAGCAACACTTCCATCTGTATCAAACACGACAGCAGTGTTGTGATACAAGCCTGTTGTCCTTCGTTCGAAC
>JAEEOD010000376.1 GCA_016284115.1 Bacteroidaceae bacterium | reverse complement strand
TCTGCGATGTGACAAGTGAAGAACAAGTGCAGCACATGGTGGAAGACATCAAGCAAAGAATGGGTATTATCGACATTCTGGTCAATAATGCAGGTATCATTAAGCGAATCCCCATGACGGAAATGAGTGTGGATGAATACAAACAGGTTATCGATATCGACCTGACAGCTCCATTCATTGTCAGCAAAGCAGTCATTCCAGGAATGATAACGAAAGGACATGGGAAAATCATCAATATCTGTTCCATGATGAGTGAACTGGGACGCGAAACCGTATCTGCTTATGCGGCAGCAAAAGGTGGCTTAAAGATGCTGACTCGAAACATTGCATCAGAATACGGAGAATATAACATCCAATGCAACGGCATAGGGCCTGGATATATTGCAACGCCTCAAACCGCTCCCCTGCGTGAGCGACAGGCGGATGGAAGCCGGCATCCCTTTGACAGTTTCATTGTTGCTAAAACTCCAGCTGCCCGTTGGGGTACCACTGAAGACCTGGAAGGGCCTGCAGTATTTCTGGCTAGCGATGCCAGCAACTTTGTGAACGGACACATCCTGTATGTGGATGGTGGTATCCTTGCTTACATTGGCAAGCAGCCTAAGTAAGCTATTCCGATAAAAGTTCCTTTATCTCTAGACACAAAATTGACAATATGGAAAATATCTTTTCTTATATCATAGGATTAGGCGCATCGGTTATGATGCCTATTATTTTCACAATCTTGGGTCTCTGTCTACGTGTCAAGTTTGGAAAGGCATTATTAAGTGGTCTCTACGTTGGAGTCGGATTTGTAGGATTAAGTCTGGTAACAGGACTGCTCACCAGCAGTATGGGTCCCGCCTTAGACAAGGTAATCAAAGACTATGGATTGCAGTTGGAAATCTTCGATATGGGTTGGCCAGCTGCAGCATCGGTAGCCTACAACACAGCTATAGGAGCCTTCATCATTCCAGTATGCCTTGCCATCAATCTGTTGATGCTTTTCACTCGAACAACACGAACAGTAAACATTGACTTATGGAACTATTGGCACTTTGCCTTCATTGGTTCCATCGTATATTTTGCTACTGACAGTCTTGTCTTCGGATTCGATGCAGCAATCTTTTGCTATATGATTACTCTCATCATGGCTGACCGTACTGCTGAGAAGTTCCAATCATATTACGAGGGAATGGATGGCATCTCGATTCCTCAGCCATTTTGTCAAGGATTTGTTCCTTTTGCAATCTGCATCAACAAGATTTTAGACCATATCCCTTTCTTTAACAAACTTGATATTGATGCAGAGGGTCTGAAGAGGAAGTTTGGCATCTTGGGGGAACCCCTCTTTTTGGGTGTGATTGTCGGATGTGGCATTGGTGTTTTAGCCGGCTATAACATAAAAGATGTATTGATTCTTGGTGTGAAGATTGGAGCTGTCATGGAACTCATTCCCCGCATCACGCGACTCTTTATCGATGGACTTGTTCCAATCTCTGATGCCACAAAGAAAATGATTGCCCGTCATTTTGGCGATCGTGTAAAACTTCACATCGGCATGAGTCCGGCACTTGTCATTGGACATCCTACGACGTTGGTTGTTTCTCTGCTTCTTATCCCCACCATCCTCTTATTGGCAGTCATTCTTCCCAACAATAAATTTCTTCCTCTTGCCTCTTTGGCAGGTATCTTCTATTTGTTCCCGGTTGTGCTTCCGATTACCAAAGGAAATGTTGTAAAGACCTTTATAATCGGACTTGTATCGCTCATTGTAGGACTTTATTTCGTCACAAATATTGCTGAGGCATTCACTATGGCTGCCAATTTCGTTTCAGAACAGCATCCAGAGGATGCATCTGTCCGCATACCTGACGGATTCAGTTCAGGTGCGGCACTTGATTTCGCATCGAGCATCCTATGCTGGGTTACTTATCATCTTTTTGCTTCTATCAAAGGAATAGTTGGCATCTTTGTAAGCATTCTGTTTTTAGCAGGACTTATCCGTTGGAACTATAAAAAAAACAATTCAGATAATCATCTATGAAAAGGAAATCATTATTAATTGGTGCAATTCTA
>JAEEOD010000375.1 GCA_016284115.1 Bacteroidaceae bacterium | reverse complement strand
TTCTCTACCGTATCTTTGAATTTGGCAGGGTGGGCGGTTTCAATAAAGAAACCTGTCTCTCCTGGGCGAAGGCCTTCACGCAGTGCACGATGACCACATGCACCATGAGGGTCAAGCAGGTAGCCATTGGTTTCATATACGCGGCGGATCTCTTCGGCAATCTCCTCATCGGTATAGGTGGCGCCGCTGATATCCTGACAGATAGCAGCATGACTGTTATCATAAAGAGCCAATACCCGAGCAAAGTTGCTGGGATCACCCACATCCATGGCATTAGCGATAGTGGCAATGCTAGGGCGAGGGTTATATTGACCAGTCTGCAAATACTGGTAGAAGATGTCGTTGCGATTGTTGGCAGCTATGAAACGATTGATAGGCAGTCCCATGCGCTTGCCAAACAAGCCTGCAGTAATATTGCCGAAATTGCCACTGGGTACACAACAAACAATGTTGGCAACTTGTAATTGAGCCACTGCCCAGAAGTAGTAGAAGGCTTGAGGCAAGAAACGGGCAACGTTGATGGAGTTGGCGCTGGTCAGCTGCATGTGCTGGTTCAGTTCTGCATCCATGAAAGCAGACTTAACTAATCGCTGGCAATCGTCGAAGGTGCCATCCACTTCCAAAGCGGTGACGTTCTTACCCAGGGTGGTGAACTGCTTCTCCTGAATAAGACTAACCTTACCCTTAGGGTAGAGCACATAAACATGGATGCCATCCACGCCTAAGAAACCGTTGGCAACAGCACTGCCTGTATCACCGGAGGTCGCAACAAGAACGTTAACCAGTTTATCCTGACCACTCACAAAGTAGCCCAACATACGTGCCATAAAACGGGCACCAACGTCTTTGAAGGCGAGGGTGGGACCGTGGAACAACTCTAAAGAATAGATGTTGTCGCTTACTTTCACCAACGGAATGTTGAAGTTCATGGTGTCATACACAATCTGCTTCAACTTGTCAGCAGGGATGTCTTCGCCAAAGAAAGCCTGAGCCACCTGATAAGCCACTTCTTGCAGGCTCATCTGTGACATCTGCTCGAAGAAAGAGGTCGGCAATTCGTTGATGCGCTCTGGCATGAACAAACCTTTGTCGGCAGCAAGTCCCTTTACCACTGCCTCTTGCAGGGATACGTCGGGTGTCTGGTGATTGGTGCTATAGTATTTCATATCTTCATTAATTCATTCATAAACTCTTGGTATTTCAACAAGCCGTAACTGCCACCTATGCAACTCACTTCGTCGAAGGTCTGCACATCGTCTGGCTCAATACTTGGATGCCAGAACAAGAACGGCACTGGCTCTGCCAAATGGGTACGTATCTCAACAGGTGTAGGGTGATCGGGCAAAATGGCTATGCACACAGGTTCATTCCAACTTTGCACTGCTTCATAGATAGGCTTTACAATGCGTTTATCCAAATCCTCGATAGTTTGCAATTTAAGTGATAGGTCACCATCATGACCTGCCTCGTCGCAGGCTTCCACATGCAGGAATACGAAGTCATCCTTGCGCAAGGCCTCGATGGCTGCTTGTGCCTTGCCTTCGTAGTTAGTGTTAGCTAAACCAGTAGCCCCTTCCACCTCGATGCTTCTCAGACCTGCATATTTTCCAATGCCCCTGATAAGGTCAACGGCAGAAATGACATCACCCCGCTTTATTTGCGGATACATCTCCATCAATGTCTTCATCTGAGGACGGTAGCCACCGCTCCATGGCCAGATAGAGTTGGCCATATCTTTACCTTGTTTGGCACGCTCAATATTAAAGGGATGTTTGACTAATAGCTCTTGTGATTTGATAATGAGATTAGTAAGCAAATTAGCTGTATCGTTATTGCCTTTAGGTAATAAAGGCCTCCATGCTTCATTCGGGTGGTCGTGTGGAGGGGCACAATCTACCTCCTTTTTGCCGCCCTTGATGACTAAAAGGTGGCGGTACTGGATTCCAGGGATGAACTTGATGCAGTTGTTGCCCAAATGTTCGTTCAGGTACTCAATAAGCAGAGTGCCGTCTTCGGTAGTGAGGTGTCCACCATGATGGTTCTTGATTTTGCCATCAGTCAAGGTGATAATGTTGCATCGCATCGCCAAGTCATCAGGCTGCATATCATAGCCGATAGATGCAGCTTCCAGCGGACCACGGCCTTCATACACCTTATTTAAGTCGTACCCCATGATGCAGGTATTGGCTACCTCAGAACCAGGACTGAAACCTTCGGGCACCGTGAGCAGCCTGCCACACCGGCCTTCTTTTGCCAGCAAATCCATAACAGGCGTATGGGCATATTGCATAAGTGTCTTGCCGCCCAGTCTCTCTACCGCATGATCAGCCATGCCATCACCTAAAATAATAATATGTTTCATAGGTTACACGTTGGCTATCGACATGATGTCTGCAAACACACCTGCTGCCGTTACGCTGGCACCTGCGCCATATCCCTGAATCATCATTGGATATTCATGGTAACGCTCGGTGGTAAGTAGGATGATGTTGTTGCTGCTCTCCAAACCATAGAATGGATGGTTGCTGGCCACCTCTTCCAGTCCCACAGTAGCTCTGCCCTCAAAGAGCCTTGCGACGAAGCGCCAACGCTTGCCCTGTTCAGCCAGTTGCTGGCGGCGTGCCTCAAAGTCGGCATCTAATTCTGGGATATGCTTCCAGAAATCATCCAACGAGCCTTCCATTAGTTGGTCGGGAATAAAAAGATGCTTCTCCACATCCTCCTGGTCCAGACGATAGCCAGCTTCTCGACTTAGGATGACTAGCTTTCTGATAACGTCTGTTCCACTAAGGTCTATACGTGGATCTGGCTCAGAGAAACCTTTCTGCTTTGCTTCGGCAATGGCCTGACTCATGGTCGTTTCGGCACTCAGTGCATTGAAAATGTAATTCAGCGTACCGCTCAATACCGCCTCGATTTTCAATATCTTGTCGCCGCTGTGGATAAGGTCGTTGATAGTATTGATAATAGGCAATCCTGCACCCACGTTGGTTTCGAAGAGGAACTTCACGCCACGTTGGTGTGCAGTTTGCTTCAGTTTCATGTAGTTCTCATAAGGTGACGAAGCTGCAATCTTGTTGGCTGCCACCACTGATATGTTATGTTGCAACAGTTGTTCGTAGATGGATGCCACTCCGCTGTTGGCGGTGCAATCCACAAATACGGCATTAAAGATGTTCATGCCTGTCACCTCGTCTAAGAGGATATTCAAGTCACAATCCTTACCCTTCTCCAATAATTGGTTCTTGTAGTCATGAAGTTCTATGCCCTCACGGGTAAATAAGCCCTTTTTGCTGTTGGCAATTCCTACTACATTCAGTTGCAAGCCATTTTCGCGCATCAGCTTCTCGCGCTGGCTCTCTATCTGGGTGATGAGGCTATGGCCTACTGTACCGATACCGCAGATGAAAAGGTTCAGTACCTGATATTCCGACAGGAAGAACGAGTCGTGAATCACGTTCAGCGACTTACGCAGCAATTTCTTGTTCACTACGAAAGAGATGTTGGTCTCGCTGGCACCTTGTGCACAGGCAATGACACTGATACCGCTTCGTCCCAATGCCCCAAACAATTTACCTGCTATACCAGGCGTATGTTTCATGTTCTCACCTACAATAGCTACCGTAGCCAAACCGTATTCGGCTTTCATGGGGAACATTTCACCCAATTCTATCTCCTTACTGAATTCTTTATCGAGCACCTCGCAAGCCGTTACGGCATCAGCCGTTTTCACGCCGATAGAGGTAGAGTTTTCACTAGATGCCTGACTCACCATAAACACGCTGATTCCATGCTCGGCCAGCGTACTGAAGATGCGACGGTTGACACCAATCACACCCACCATACCCAAACCTTGTACAGTAATGAGGCAGGTGTCATCAATGCTACTGATACCCTTGATGGCCTTGCCCGTACCATTGGATGTGCCTTGTCGGATTACTGTTCCTTGTGCCTCAGGATTGAAAGTATTCCTGATTAAGATTGGAATGTTCTTATGATAGACAGGCCAGATAGTAGGAGGATATACCACTTTGGCACCGAAGTTACAAAGCTCGGTTGCTTCCACATACGTCAGACTGCTGATGGTGTAGGCGTTGTGAATAACACGAGGGTCAGCTGTCATGAACCCATCTACGTCAGTCCATATTTCCAAACTCTCAGCATCCAAAGCGGCTGCTACGATGGCAGCAGTATAGTCGCTACCACCCCTGCCTAGGTTGGTGACTTCTCCAGTGTTCTTGTCAGTTGAAATGAAGCCAGGGATAAGAGTTAATTGGGGAAGGTCGCTGAACTGATCTTTTACCAGTTTGTTGGTCAGTTCTGCATTGAGTATATGCTTGCCTTGCTTGCGCTCGGTCTTGATAAATTCGCGTGAGTCTTTCCATACGGCACCCGTTATCTCAGCCACAATCAGACTGGATAGACGTTCGCCATAGCTTAGTATGGTATCGTTTGTTTTCCTGCTCAAGTCTTTGATAAGGTAGATACCTTGGAAAATATCTCGTAGTTCACCTAATAGTTGATCTACTTTTGTCAGCAGTTCATCGCGTTTGTTACTTATGGCAATATTGTCATTTATCAGGTCATAGTGTCTGTTAGTCAGATATGCCAGTTCCTCTTCGTAGGCCTTGTTGCCCTCTGAAGCCATCTTAGCAGTCTTGATAAGTTGGTCGGTCACACCTCCTAGTGCAGAAACTACCACTATCACCTGTCCTTTCTGGCTACTTACTATCTGTTTTACGTTCCTGATGCTTGCGGTGCTTCCTACGGATGAACCACCGAATTTTAATACCTTCATCTGCTATTTGTTTAAATTTGGTGCCAAAGTTACGAATATTTTTGTATATTCGCAGACAAAAGAGTGATATTTATGAATACTAACACTAAACCTGCATCTATTTTACTGGTCTATACCGGTGGCACCATAGGTATGATAGAGAATCCGGTGACGGGCGCGTTGGAAAATTTCAGTTTTGAGCAACTCAAGAAGCATGTGCCTGAATTGCAGAAGTTTAATTTCAATATTGACAGTTGTCAGTTCGAGCATCCTATGGATTCTTCTGATATGGATGCCAAGGCGTGGCACATGCTGGTAAACATCATACAAAAGAACTATGATAAATATACAGGCTTCGTGGTGTTGCATGGTACCGATACGATGGCGTTTACTGCTTCGGCCTTGAGTTTCATGCTACATGGTTTGTCAAAGCCTGTTATTCTTACCGGTTCACAGTTGCCGATAGGCGTGATACGTACTGATGGTAAGGAAAATCTGCTGACCAGTCTGGAAATAGCAGCGGCACACAGACCTGATGGCTTGCCTATGGTACAGGAGGTATGTGTGTATTTTGAGAACAAGCTGATGCGTGGCAACCGTACTACCAAGTTGAATGCTGAAGATTTTAACGCGTTTCGTTCGTATAACTATCCAGATCTGGCTAATGTGGGTATTCACATTCGCTATAACCAGAATGCGATTCACTATCAGGAGAAGGTGGAACCATTGAAGGTATATACCGAGATGAATACTAATGTGGCGATACTGAAACTGTTCCCTGGCATACAGGAAATGGTGGTGCGCTCGGTGTTATCGATAGATGGTCTTAAGGGTGTGGTGCTGGAGACCTATGGCAGTGGTAATGCCCCTCGTAAAGGATGGTTGTTGGATTGCCTGAGTGAAGCTTCTAAGCGTGGCGTTGTGATTATCAATGTTACCCAATGCAAGAGTGGTATGGTGGATATGGACCGTTATGAAACGGGCTACCAACTCAAGTCGGCTGGGGTGTTGAGCGGTTATGACATCACTACAGAAGCAGCCTTGACCAAATTGATGTTCCTTTTCGGGCAAGGCTTGTCGGTTGATGAGGTTCGGCAGGAAATGATGCACTCATTGGTGGGCGAAATTTCTATGGACTAATTCTAATACAAAATGTAAATGCCGCTGGCTTGACATAGTCGTTGTCTTTCAGCAAAGTTTTTTCTCCCTCACGAGGAATTAATTTTCCCCTCGTGAGGAATTTATTTTTTATCCCACGAAGTATGGGAAACTTTACATACCGAAAACCCGAACAACGAACAGTTGAACAGAAAAAATCGGGTACTATATGG
>JAEEOD010000374.1 GCA_016284115.1 Bacteroidaceae bacterium | reverse complement strand
AAAATCATTAGCAACAAGAAACTTTGAAAAAGCATACTTGTCCAAACATTTATAGGATATCTCTCCATCTGGCATCAATAACTCACATGTGGGTGGTAATTCATTTTTTAAGCCGGCAACAAGAGCTATCTCAATATCGCTTAATGATAGTAGATAATCTATTCCATCTTCAAGAATAATCTTCTTTAGAGCCTGCAGATAATTGTTTGAGTCATATCTGGGCATTAAATACGACTTCACATTCCTATACAAATTGGTTGTTAGCGGGCTATTGTCACCTATTTCCACGTCAAAATACTTGTAAAAAAGATCTACCAAGTACGTCTGACGACCAACACTTAACATTAAAATCTTTTTCATATAGAGAAAATATCTATAAAGTTCTCAAAATCGCGACTCTTTCTCAGCATCCTTACACTGTTATCCTTCAGGATAGCCATATACGGCAAATACTGAATGAAACTTGATGCCATAACAAAAGTATATGCTCCTACATTATCAATCACAATGTAGTCACCAACGTTCACTTTATGTTTTGTTGAACAACGTTTTAACAAGTCAGATTCCATACAAGATGCTCCAGAAAAATGCACTGTTTCCTCTTGATCCTGAAGAGTATTATCTCGTGTTACTATATAATATGGAAGATTAAAGTCAGCCATATTCTGTCTGACATGGAACATGGTACCATCCGTCTGAGCAATACGACGGTCATCTCTATGCTTAATATCATGTACTCTGGCGATATATGACATTGATGAAGCCGCAACCGACATCCCCGGTTCTATTACGATGTATGGTCTATTATCTACAAACCAGTCAAATCCATTAAAATATTCGAATATATCGTGAGCATACTCCTCATAAGTTGGCACATGCCTATCCAGGAACATTCCTTCTGGTACGGGCCCAAAGAATCCACCGCCTAAATCTATGTATCTAGGAGTTAGATTATAAGCCTTGGCTACATCAATCAGTCGTTTTCCTATCTGATGATAATTAGATATAGCTCGATTCTTAGAAGACGTATGTCCATGAAGACACACTATCTCACAATCAAGATTTTGAAGTGACTTTATCACCTCATCCAATTCGCTATCTACGAAACCAAATCTACCTATCTTTTCTTCACCATATATAGCAGAAACGCCACTCTCATCCACAATCGGAACATTAATTCTAATACCAATCTGAATAGGTTTTGAAGGGTTGCTTTTTCTTATCTTTTCCAAATGAGATAACTCATAAAAGGAATCTATATTCACTAATGCACCTTCAAGAATAGCTGTTTCAAATTCCTCATATCGCTTGATTGGGCTGTTCATAATGATGTCATTAGGCTCAAAACCCACATGTTTAGCAATCTGATATTCCAGATATGACACCACTTCTGCCTTAAAGCCATAATCTTTTGCCAATTTACAAATATAGGGCGCATAGTTTGTCTTGAATGAATATGATACAATGGTTTTTTCATACTCATTCAAGAATGCAACCTTAATATGCTGCAAATTCTCCACAAACAAATCCTTATTAATAAGGTAACAAGGCGTCCCAACTTGTTGATGGACAATATCACATTGGTTTATTGTCAGTTTTTTCATGAAATAACTTATAACGACTTAAAAAGTTCTATAAACCTAAATGGAATAACAGAAGAGATCGTATTCCCATCTTTTTCGGAAATTCTATTCAATAGGAATTTGATTCTACTTAATGCATTTGCTTCAGTAAAATCTCCAGCACCATATATCATATTTGCCATGTTAAAGGCATAATAATCGCTCTCTTGATTATTAACAAAGTAGCCACCAATAATTGTAATGCCACATGCTAAAGCTTCATTCATTATTGTGGACGCAGGCAGGATAGCAATGTCAGAAATAGAGAATAGGTTTGCGATATCCTCAGCTGACAGGTTCTTTTGATAATGAACTTTAGGACTTTTAATCATTATCTCTGATGAGTAAGCATCACCAACAATCGCTGTGATTCTATTAATAACATCCATTCCTACGATGTTCGTAATCACCTTACTAGTCAGATCTAAATAGTCTGAACCACCAAAAGCTACAACCACATCAAGTTTTTCTTTTCCTTTTGTGGGGTGCTCTTCTTCCTTTATTTTACATGCATCAAAAAATGGTTTTCTCAAAAGAGAGTATCCCAGGCCAAAAGCAAATCTTGTATATGACTCACATGAATAATCTTGTATCGATACATTTATTGCTTGATTAATAATCAGGTCTGCTAAATAGTGCTTATCATGTAAATCATCAATGCAAACGAGTTTACACCCTTTTGCCTTTATTCTCCGCTGATAGTCTGTAGTGAAGAAGTAGTTATCAAGCACTACAATTTCATCACCTTTTAGACAATCAAGAAACTGATGAAACTTGTTTTTCTCTTCCAAAACGACAAATGAACACACGCCCTTCATTTGAGCCACCTGATATGGCGTTGGTTCTGAAGTATAGAAAATACAGTCAAAATCACCTTTCAGCATATCAGCCAAAGCTAATGTGCGAATGAAATGGCCATAGCCTATACCAAATCCCGCATCCGCGCGGAAGAGAATCTTTTGCATTATCCTTTCAATAATTTAAATTTCATTTCAGCCATCTGCCAATCAGTCATTGTATCAAGATCCTGCACCTCTGTTTCAGGGAGTATTAGGGGTGCACAGTTTTTCATCCACAAATCCTTCTCAATGCGGAGCTGACTTACACGGCCAAAATAGAACTGCCCAGCATCGTGATAGGTGGCCTCCAAGTCCTGAGAACGTACTGATTGATACTCTGGCCATTTCATACCTATCTTCCCATCAACGATGTGCAAACAACGCTGGATTGGATAAGAATAAGCAACTACCGTAAAAACTGCATCTACATTCTCATCTATCATTTTCTGATAGGCTTCTTTTAATCTCTCTGCAGTAACAAATGGAGCAGTAGAATACAAGCAACAGATGTTATCAAACTCTTTACCTTGTTTCTTATACTCATCAAGAACCTCTATGAGAACATCTTCTGTGGTTGCATAGTCATTCGCTGTTACTGCTGAGCGCATGAAAGGGACACTCGCTCCATACTGACGGGCTACTTCTGCGAAGTCATAATCGTCTGTAGAAACCATTACTTCGTCAAACAGACCCGACTTCAAAGCCGCCTCAATGGAATAAGCCATAATAGGCTTACCCATAAAAGGCTTGATGTTCTTGCGAGGGATGCGCTTACTGCCACCTCTCGCAGGTATAATACAAAGATTCTTCATTATGCCATGAATTCTTTAACCTTTGCTATAATCCAATCTTGTTCCTCATCTGTTAAAGTCGGGAACATAGGCAACGCAAGACATTTAGTGTAATAATCTTCAGCTACCGGCATATCCCCTTCCTTCCAGCCTAAGCTCTTATAGTAAGGCATGGTATGAGCAGGGATATAGAGTACCTGAGAGAATACATTATTCGCACGTAGGAAGTCATACAAGCCTTTACGCTTTGCAGGATCTACCTGAATAATGTACAGATGGAAGGCATGTACCAATCCTTCTGCACGGAAAGGAGTCTTCACTGCAGTACCCTTGAAAGCCTCATCATACTTCTTGGCGATCTCGTTTCTGCGCTGAATACTCCAATCCAAACGCTTCAACTGGCTGATACCAAGTGCAGCCTGCATCTCGGTGATTCGGTAGTTGTAACCCAGTTCTTGCATCTCATAATACCAACCTCCATCATTCTTTTTCAGAAGAGCGGGATCTTTGGTGATACCGTGTGTACGGAAGAGAGCCACCTTATCATAGAGGTCTTTACGATTGGTAGTAACAGCTCCACCTTCACCTGTAGCAATGTGCTTTACGGGATGGAAAGAGAACACAGTCAGGTCTGCATACTTGCAGTTACCAATCATCTGCTTTTCACCCTTGCTGTCAATGAAACTACCGCCAGGAGCATGACAGGCATCCACTACAATAGCGAACTGATACTCATCAGCCAACTTGCGAAGTTTCTCCTCATCAATAGGATAACCAGCAAAGTCAACAGGTACAACGGCTTTGTAAGTACCTTTGGGTGATGCTTTCAGAATCTGCTCCAGTTTGTCCAAATCCATCAAGAAGGTCTTGGGATCAATGTCACAGAACACCACCTCTGCACCCTGATAACGGAATCCGTTTGCAGATGCGACAAAAGTAATAGGAGTTGTGATAATCTTATCGCTAGGCTTAATGTCCAGCGCCATGGCGCAAAGATGGAGAGCTGCAGTGCCGTTGCTCACCATACAGGCATATTTGCAACCAAGATAGTTGGCAAAGTTCTTTTCAAACTCTCCAATCAAGGGGCCTTGGGTCATATAGTCAGACTTCAAGGCTGCAATTACAGCATCAACATCCTCTTGGGTGATACTCTGATGGCCGTATGGAATCGGTTTATTTATCATTGTCTTTAACCTTTAACCATTAACCTGTAACCTTTACTTAACTTCGAACCCAGGAATAACTTTTGCGAACTTCTCCCGGAGCGTTTCTACAGTATCCCAATCCTTGTTATTATCAGAAGCGAAATAGAAACCTTGTTCAACGAACTTCGCATTATAATGCTTCAGATAATCTTCTGTCTGCCAGCAGAATGAAACAGAAGGTAAAATAGCATAGTACATACCTATATCAATTGTACTTAAAGAATCTGTTGCAGTAATCATCTCTTCGTGGAGCTTTTCGCCTGGACGAATACCAATCTCTTTCATAGGGAGATTTGGAGCAATAGCCTTTGCTACGTCGGTAATCTTATATGAAGGTATCTTCGGGATGAAGATTTCGCCGCCAAGATGATGACCGAGAGCCCACATGACCAAATCAACGCCCTCCTGCAAAGAGATATTGAAGCGAGTCATACGCATGTCGGTAATAGGTAGTTCCTTTGCACCTTCATCACGAAGTTTGATAAAGAAAGGAATCACAGAACCACGAGACCCCATCACATTACCATAGCGAACAACAGAAAAACGAATATCCTTTGAACCCTTGATATTGTTTGCGGCGGTGAAAAGTTTATCACTAGTTAATTTGGTAGCCCCATAAAGATTGATTGGAGCACATGCTTTATCGGTACTTAATGCCACAACATCTTTGACACCACACTCTAAGGCAGCATTAATCACATTGATAGCGCCATTAACATTAGTTTTAATACACTCGCGAGGGTTATACTCGGCTGTATCTACCTGTTTGATGGCTGCAGCATGAATGATGACATCCACACCTTCACAAGCCATCTTCAAACGGTCTGCGTCACGCACATCACCAATTAGATAACGAAGCATAGGGTAATCCTTCTCAGGATATTTCTGCTTCATATTATACTGTTTCAACTCTCCACGTGAATAAATCACAATCTTCTTCACATTAGGATAATCACGGAGAATGGTCTCCACAAACTTGTTACCAAAGGAACCTGTTCCACCAGTAATCAAAACAACTTTACCATTTAACATAAATAATTGCGTTTATATCGTTTATATTTTGTCTATTTGTATAGATCTATTGTGTTTATCGCTGTTACTTTGCTTGCAAAGAACTATGAAAATAATGACAGGAAAATGCAGGGTTATTCCAAAGAACTTTTATACCATTGGAACAACTTGGCTACACCATCCTCGATTTCCACCTTGTGTGTCCAGCCAAGGCTGTGCAACTTGGAGACATCAATCAACTTGCGCATGGTGCCATTAGGCTTGCTGGCATCGAACTCCACCTCGCCCTCAAAGCCGACGGCCTTAACTACCAGTTCAGAGAGCTCACGGATGGTAAGTTCCTTGCCCGTGCCCACATTGATGTGGCAGTTGCGGATTTCGCCCAGACTTGGGATAGCGCCGCCACGGCCTGCGCTATGGTTTCTATCCACGGCACCATCGGTTGTTGCGCCATAGTGTACTGATGAGTATTTCTCAATGCCAATGACATCCTTGAAGTCTACGTTCAGAAGGACGTGCACGGAGGCATCGGCCATGTCTTCGCTCCACAGGAATTCACGCAATGGGGTACCTGTGCCCCAGAGAACGACGCGGTTATCGAAGATACCATACTTGGCGAGAACGC
>JAEEOD010000373.1 GCA_016284115.1 Bacteroidaceae bacterium | reverse complement strand
CTCAGCACTGGCATGTGCGATATGGAGGATGTTCGTGCTGCTGTTGATGCACTTTACAAGAATGGTCTTTCCAAAGAGAATTTGATATTACTGCACTGCAACACAGAATATCCTACACCTTTTGAGGATGTAAACCTCAAAGCTATGGATGCACTCAGAAAAGAGTTTGGAGTTGAGGTAGGTTATTCAGACCATACCAAAGGCATTGAAGTTCCCATTGCAGCAGTTGCACTTGGTGCGACCGTAATAGAGAAACACTTTACTCTTGACCGCAACATGGAAGGTCCTGATCACAAAGCCAGCCTTGAAACTGATGAGCTGAAAGCAATGGTTTCTGCCATTCGCAATATTGAAAAGGCTGTAGGTGGTGATGGTACCAAACATGTAAGCGAAAGCGAGAAAAAGAACATTGCTATTGCTCGAAAGAGTATCGTTGCCGCTTGCGATATTAAAGCGGGAGAGGTGTTCACAGAACAGAACCTGACCGTAAAGCGTCCCGGCAGCGGAATATCACCTATGCGTTGGGAAGAAGTTGTAGGAACAAAGGCAAAACGAGATTTCTCCGAGGACGAACTCATTGAGATTTGAAACCTGAAACATGGAACTTGAAACTAAAGCGTATGCGTAAGATTTGTGTAGTCACCGGTAGTCGTGCTGAATATGGCATCCTTAGAGGCTTGATGAAAGCCATTAAGGATGATCCAGAATTGCAGTTGCAGATTATTGCGACCAACCAGCATCTGTCGAAACTCCAGGGCGAGACCTATAAGGAGATTGAACGAGACGGTTTCACCATTGACTACAAGGTATATATGGCTGATGATGAGGCTGCGGATACTGCCAACACTACAGCTAAAGCAATCAGTAGGGGAGTAAGTGGCTTTGCAGATGCCTTTGATGCTTTGAAGCCTGACTTGCTTCTGATATTGGGTGATCGCTATGAAATGCTGGCTGTCGCTTCTGCCGCATTAATCTACAAGATACCTATTGCACACCTGCATGGTGGTGAGATTACGGAAGGTGCTTTTGATGATGCAATCCGTCACGCCATTACCAAGATGAGTCATTTGCATTTCACTTCTACTGAAGCTTATCGCAAGCGCGTGATTCAGTTGGGTGAGCAGCCTGAAAGAGTGTTCAATGTGGGTGCGCTTGGTGTGGAGAATGTGATGAAGAACGACTTCATGAGCAAGGAGGAGATAGAGCAAAGCTTGACCTTCCAGTTGACTGACAAGTGCTTCCTCTGCACCTATCATCCTGTTACGCTTAGCAATATGTCCTCTGAAACTCAGGTGTTGAACCTATTGCAGGCTTTGGATGATTATAAGGATTATCATATCATCTTCACCTATTCAAATTCCGACACCAACTCACAGATTATCATCAAGCGCATTCAGGAATATGTGGATAGGAATGAGGGAAGATGTATGTTCATCCCGTCATTGGGTCAGAGACGTTATTTTTCTGCTTTGAAGTATATGAAGGCAGTGATTGGAAACAGCTCCAGTGGTATTATCGAGGTGCCCAGTTTTAGAATACCTACGTTAGATATTGGTGACCGTCAGAAGGGGCGTATTGCTGCTGATAGCGTAATACATTGTGGTTATTCCACTGAGGAGATTAAGGAAGGTATGAAGAAGGTTGTTGCTTATGGCAGCAAGTCAATCGATAATCCCTATTATAAAGAAGGTACTTGTGATGCCATTTTAAATGTCATCAAGATCTATCCTTTAGATAATTTGGTACAGAAACATTTCTACGATTTATGAAGATAATTGTTATTGGTCTTGGCTCAATGGGCAAGCGCAGAATACGCTTGTTGAGCGAGAATAAGGATATACAGCTCTTTGGCATAGATAGTCAGGAGAGCCGTTGTGCAGAAGTCAAGGAGAAGTTTGGCTTGAAGTGTTATGCCAGCATTGCTGATGCTGTTGCAGTAGAGCATCCTGATGCGGCTGTGATTAGTACATCACCTCTTTCTCATGCTGCAATCATCAAAGAGTGCTTGCAGAACAATCTTCACGTATTCACGGAGATTAATCTAGTGGCAGATGGTTATGCAGAGAATATGGCTTTAGCCAAGGAGAAGGGTAAAGTGCTTTTCCTCTCTTCAACGTTCTTGTACCGCAAGGAAACTCAGACTGTCATAGAGAAGGCCAACAAGGCAAATTGTCCGTTGAACTATATCTATCACATTGGTCAGTACCTTCCCGATTGGCATCCTTGGGAGAGCTATAACAACTATTTCATTGGTAATCCCAGAACCAATGGCTGTCGTGAAATTATGGCCATTGACCTGCCATGGATTGTTACAGCTTTTGGACCTATCAAGAGTGTGAGTGCAGTTAAGAGCAAGAACACTCAGCTCAATATTAACTATAACGACAACTACCTTATTACCATTGAGCACGAGAATGGCAATAAAGGTGTTTTGGCAGCTGATGTGGTAACAAGAAAGTCTATCCGTCACATTGATGTGTATGGTGAAACCTTCCAGATGTCTTGGAATGGAACAGCTGATTCTTTGCAGGAGTACAACATTGAAACCAAGGAAATGCAGACTATCCAGTTTGATGATGCTTCCGAGCATGTAGAGGGTTATGCCGCTTTTATAACAGAGAATCCTTATCGTGAGGAATTGAACGCATTCCTAGCACAGATTGCCAACCCTAAGGTTGTTCCAGCTTGGACTTTCGATAAGGACTTTGAGCTGCTGAAGATTATTGACAAGATTGAGGCATGAAGCAATATAAGATAGCTTTTGTAGGACTTGGTTCCATTGCTACACGTCACCTAAAGAATGTGCATGCTTATTTGGCATCACGGGGTGATAGTTGTACGGTGGATCTATACCGCAGTTCTCTGGACAGACCGCTGGCAGATGAGTTACAGCCGCTGGTTAATAATACTTATCTGTATGCTGATGAGATACCTGCTGACCGCCAGTATGATGTAGTGTTTGTGACCAATCCTACATCTATGCACTATGAGACGGTAGAGCGTTTTAACGCTCATACTAAATCATTCTTCATCGAAAAGCCAGTGTTTGATAGCACAGAGGTTGATGAGAAGATATTTGAGACCATCAAACACATCCCTTCATATGTTGCTTGTCCTTTGCATTACAATGCCGTACTGCAATATGTCAAGCAGAACGTGAATCTAAATGATGTGATATGTGCAAGGGCAATGTCTTCCAGCTATCTTCCTGATTGGCGTCCTGGACAGGACTATCGCAAGACCTATAGCGCTCACAAAGATATGGGTGGGGGAGTCAGTATTGATTTGATTCATGAATGGGATTATCTTACTTGGCTCTTTGGAATGCCAACTGAATACCATTCAATGATTAATAAGGTATCCAATCTGGAGATTGATAGTGATGATTTGGCTATTTATATAGGTAAGAACGATAAGACCACCTTTGAGCTCCATCTTGACTACTTTGGTCGTCAAACGCAACGCACACTTGACCTGTTTACAGATGATGACACGATTCATTGTGATTTGATAGCTGGTACAGTGAGCAATTTGAAGAAAGGAGAAACCATCAAGTTGGACAGCGAACGTAATGCTTTCCAGATGGCAGAAATTGCACATTTCTTTGAGATAATTAATAATAAAACGATAAACGACAGCACTCCGGAACATGCGTACCAAGTGCTGAAAATAGCAAAAGGAGAATTCTAATATGAACATTCTGTTTACATTATGCGGCCGTGCCGGTTCCAAAGGCGTAAAGGGCAAAAATGCCCGCGACTTCTTGGATGTGCCATTGGTATGGTATTCTATGGCAAACATTGCACTGTATATGGAAAGATATGGCGCTGGTGATGACATTAAGGTGGTATTGAACACAGATAGCGAGCCTCTTAAAGATTTGGTTCGTAGGGTAAAGGATGTGCCTGTTACTATTATCCATCGTGAAGAAAGCCTGGCTGGTGATAAAGTGCCTAAGGTGGCTGTCATCTTGGATAGTTTGAAAAAAGCAGAAGAGGCTTTCGCTTGCAAGTTTGATATGGTGGTTGACTTGGACATCACTTCTCCTTTGCGTACTGTAGAGGATGTTAAAAATGCCATTGAGCGAAAGAAACAACGTGCTGATGTGGATGTGGTTTATTCTGTTGCACCATCCAGACGTAACCCTTACTTTAATATGGTGAAAGAGGAGGATGGATTCTTTTGCAAGGCCATTCCTTCAAACTTCACTACCCGCCAGGAAGCTCCGGTATTTTATGATATGAATGCTTCAATCTATGCTTATAGCCCTGATGCATTGAGGAATAAGGAACATGCAACTTTCTTCAATTCCAATTGCGATGCAGTGGTGATGAAGGATACTGGCATATTGGATATTGACTCAGAGGAGGACTACGAACTGATGCAGGTGATTGCGAAATACCTCTATGAGAACGAGGACTCTTTTAAGGAAACGTTTAAAAAAGCAAATAGTTGGAAATAAAGTATGTTGATATCTGACATTTTGAAAAAACGAAAATTTGACAAAGAGGCTGACAGATTAGGGCCAGACTGCCCCTTTACACATTGGCGCCTTTTTATTAAAAGATTAGGCAAGAAAATTTGTAAGCAAAAGTTTAAGCAATTTGCTGATACTGCAGAGATGCGCCCGTATTCGTATGCTGTGAATACAAGCGAGATAACCTTAGGCGAAAACGTTGTGATGAGACCTGGGTGTATGTTCTTTGCAGATACAGTTGGTGGTTATATTGTTGTAGAAGATGACGTACTATTTGGATCAGGAGTACATATTTATACTAACGATCATGCTTTTACAGATAAAACCAAACCTATCAGTGAACAAGGTTACACTCCTAGTGCACCGGTTATCATTAAAAAGGGTGCATGGTGTGGTGCCAATTCAATTATTCTTAAAGGTGTAACTATTGGAGAAAATAGTGTAGTAGCTGCCGGCGCAGTTGTAACTAAGGATGTGCCTCCATTCTGCGTTGTAGGCGGTGTCCCGGCAAAAATTCTAAAACAATTATAATTTTAAATCATTTAATTATGGCAACAAAGAAAGTTTTTTGGTGTAAGCATTGTCTGAACATGTCTACACGTCCGCGTATCGGTTTTGATGAACGTGGTTATTGCAATGCATGCCAGTGGCAAGAGGAAAAGAAGACCCTTGACTGGGATGCTCGTCAAAAAGAACTCCATGCTCTGCTTGACAAGTTCCGTTCAAAGGATGGCGGCTTCGATTGTATAGTGCCTTGTAGCGGAGGAAAGGACGGTTCGTACGTCAACTATATGCTGAAGCATAAGTATGGTATGAACCCCCTTGCAATTACCATCCGTCCTGCACTCTCGCTGGAAATTGGTGATCAGAATCTTAAGAACTTTATTGATTCCGGTTACAATCACATTCATGTCAGCCCAGACTCCAAGACCATGCAGGTGCTGAACAAGTATGGGTTCATTGAGAAAGGCTTCCCTTACT
>JAEEOD010000372.1 GCA_016284115.1 Bacteroidaceae bacterium | reverse complement strand
CTTTGGGTAGTGGGTGTCAATCAGCCTCTTCACCTCTTCTGGGCTTAACACATCTTTCACCAATGCACCCTCATCAACCTTTATAGTAATGTTCTGCCCCTGCTTGTTGATACAGGGGTTCTTTCTCATCACATCATTGGCCACTGCATACCTTATCACTTTCTTAAAGCGTTGGTAAATAGTCTTTGCACCCTCTCCTGTGCTTGTGTGCTGTAGGTACTCCACAAAAGCCTCTATCATATCATTGTCTATCTGGTTGGGCTTTATGAAGTCCTTAAAGATAGTGTACTCTGGAGTTTCGACAAGAAAGCTCTTAAAGCGGTTTAAGGCCATCTGAATCACCCTAACATCTGCCTTGCTGTAGTTATCGATGTACTCTCGCATAAAGTCCAAGAAATTCACGTCTGCTTTCTTGGCCTGCAACTCTATTTTCTTATCAGGCTCTGCAATGTCGTTAGCCCTTCCTCTCCTTATCTTGTTGGCAAGGGCAAGGGTTTCTTTATTCTCTTGTCGCTGCAGTGGGGTTCTTGGGTTATGCCAAAGGTAGAGGTTTAGACTCTCCCTTCTCTTCTGCTTTTTTGGCACCATCTTATCTTGGCTCTCACTATACACCATTGTAAAGCCAAAGTAGAAATCAAGAAACAAACTCTCCCTGCCATCGGTTAACAGCTTAGCACCTAACTTGGGGTTCTCTTCTCTGGTCTTGCTAAGAAAGTAGCACTGACCAACCTTTAAATCTTTCTTACTCATAATCACTTATCTTTTGGTTTCTGCTGCAAAGATACAAAAAATATCTCATTGGGTTGCCAATGGGTTGCCAATTTTAGCCAAAAATAAGTAATTATTAACAATCAAGAGAAAACAGCGGTCTTGTAAGGTGCTGATAACCACTGCTTTTTGCTTCTCTTGTTTTCTCTTGTTTTTATGGTTTTATTCTCGGTCGGGGTACTCCTAAAAATCTCTGAAATCCTTTGTAAATAGGCGTTTCAGAGGTTTTTCTTTTACTCTTAGCAGACTTTTGCGTATATAGTGGCAACGTCATTATCCCGCTTTTGCATAGAAGGCATCGGCACGAGACTGCCGTCCAACACCCTTCACCCATAACCTATCACTCATCACCTATCACCCAAATACCCTAACACTCCACCCAATTCTTCAAGACACCAGTAAATAAAGGAGATTCAGTGGGTAGAGTGTTGGGGAGAGTCATAGAGCGACACTCTACCCTACTCGTTTCCTTTGTACAAAGGACTTCCAGAAGATTGGGCGGAGTATTGCTCAACATTGGTAAGAGTGCCGCATACCAGCGGTAAGATTACTTCATACCGGCGCTATGATTACTGATTACCACCGCTGAGATTACTTCTTACCAAACGGGTATACCACAAGAGTCTAGTTCCCTCGGCACAAACATCATGTTTGTCCTAGGGAAGCATCATGTTACATCGGCACAAACTACCCTCCACATCGGCACCCAGTCGCAGGAAGGACGCAGCAAACGCCTCAAGAGGTTGCTTCAGACAAGGATTCAGGACGCAGCAAACGGGGAGGAAGGACGTAACAAAGCGGGTGAAAGGATGAAGCAAGCTCGTTGGCATCGGCCAGGAACATTATTGGCAGCGGCCGCTGCCAACCATTTTTTACACCTTGGAAGTCTATCATGAGGACAATTCCGGTGATAAATATGACAGGAACCAGGTACCTGTCACACCCTGTCCCTGATGATTCCTGTTTGTTTCATATCTTCGTATACGTTCTATTCTTATTTCCACCATGCGCTTCCAGATAACCGAACTCCGTAAGTTGGCGCAGGTATCGCTTTGCCGTAGTGGGATTGAAGCCAAAGTGACCAACGATTTCTTCTGTCGTAATCTGGTCTTTATCGGCCACGAATTCCATAATATCGACCAGTTTCTCAGCCAATGAGGGCTTTACCAACCATTTATCGACCATTTTCTGCTTCAAACCTTGTTTATCGACCACTTTCTCTGATATTGACTTAATAAATTGGTCGATATCTGCCTGCAGGTGCTGGCAATGATGGCGGACCATACAATCGAGAAAAACATTGAGGTCTTCACTCTCGCGAGTGTCTATCAGCGCTTGGATATATTCAGCCTTGTCTTCTTTGAGCACCTTAGTCGGCAGCACATCAAACTCCCATTGCAGTAGGTTCATCAGCAGACGGCTGGTACGCCCGTTACCGTCTGCCCAAGGATGGATGGTCACCAGTTCGAAGTGCGCCCAGAAGCTGAGGTCATAGACAGCGGCTACATCAGTAGAATCAATGGCTTTTCGACGCCGATTCAATTCCTCGCAGAACGCAGCCAGACGTGCAGGCACCTTCTGATATGCCAGATATGACTTTCCGCCTGTGCCGGCAGTCACATTCAGTTTGCGCAGCTCACCCTTGGCGGCAGAGAAATCACCACCTATCACATGGTACTCGCTACCTGTGCGAGCCATCACCTTAGATGCCAGCAGGACTAGCCAATCTGTCGTGATAGGCTCATGCTGCTTGATCCACTCTCGCCCATAGTCATATGCCACTTTCAGGTCGAGGTTCATCTGCTGCTCCAACATGGTGCGCTTGCTGCTGGTGATACCTTCGTCGAACAGCAGTTGCGCCTCCACCTCCGTCACCGTACTGCCCTCAATAGCCGTAGAGTGCGTGATGATGGAGTACAGATAGAACTTGTCGAAATCTATCTGGTCAGAGATTCCCAACGCCTTATGCTGCTGGAGCAACTTCATCAATAGGTCTTTATTCTCTTTTGTCATATCTCGTCTTACTTTATTTCTATAACGTTTTTATTCTTTTCTTATTTCTTAAACCATTCACCGTGAACCTTGAACCATGAACCATATATATTAGTATGGAAAACTCGGAAATGTTACATACCACCCTTGCTGCCTTTCTTCTTGGTTTTCTTCTCAATGAGTTTGATAGACTCTAGATAATCCTGTTCTACTGGCGACAATGTCTTCACTTGGAATTTCCTGTACTCAATTAAAGCCTTATTCATTGCTTCCTCATGAGATACAGAGCCTGCCCCTTCCAGCAGTTCATCGCCATTGGCAGACAAGATGTTGTCTAACTGACGAACATAGTCTTCCATATACATAGGTCGATGACGAAGGGCCTGAGTCTCTGCAAAATCAAAATATCCAGAAACGATGTTATTCAATATCTTTAGTTCCTCAGCCGTGAGATAATTCTTTGCTATCTTAATATCGTTAATGCAAGGCAGTTCACCTTTGAACGATGTCAATCCCATAAAAGGTTTGTCAGCATCCGCACGATCATAAATCACCTCTGCAGCCGTATGTCCGTGAGCTGCATAGTGCAGTTTGTTCTGCACCATCTTAAAGAATAATCTCGACGCATCTGTCCGTGGGTCATAATCAACACTGGTAGCATAGAGGTCAAGCACCTGTCTGTACATCACCTTCTCAGATGAACGGATGTCACGGATACGATCCAACAACTCTTTCCAGTAGCCCCCACCACCAAGATTCTTCAGTCGCTCATCGTCCATCGTGAAGCCCTTGATGATGTATTCCGCCAGCCGCTCTGTAGCCCACTGACGGAAGCG
>JAEEOD010000371.1 GCA_016284115.1 Bacteroidaceae bacterium | reverse complement strand
ATACTGATTGAGTAAATATAATGAATATAAGTTTTAATTCGCTAAAGAATAATTACTTGCTGAACAGATTCTTTTCGGTAATGCTGCGCTCAATCGTTCCCTCCGCACGGATATCTACTCTCCTCGAAGTGTACAAGTCCCTTTTGCGGCGATTGCAGCTGAGGCCGATAGGCAGGGTATTTATGATGACACTGTCGAACCAGATTGTCGAAGGACTTTCATCCTCTTACATCAAATAACCCCCGCTCCAAACTCTGATGACTTGAAGCCATCAGAGCATTCCGCTCAAAATCGGTACAGCCTATGATATTGACGGCTCACCTGTTACTATCAAAGAGCGGTAAAGGCGATCAGGCACTAAGCACGAGTTAATAATTTACAACGATATGAAACCATTCATTCAAGACACTGAAAGAATCCTGAATTCAGCAAACGACTTGCTGAAAACAGGCATTTATGCCGAGAATCTTGTCAAGGTCATAGAGAATACACCCAAAGACAAGGTTTTCACTATCGGTCTTTTTGGCGGATGGGGCACGGGGAAGTCCTCTATCATTAAGACCGCACAGAATACAATTGAGAAGAAGCATAGTGATGTTAAGTTTATCACCTATGATGCTTGGAAGTATGCCAATGATTCTTTCCGCAGGATGTTCCTTCTAAAAATCCAGCAGGAACTGAAGATGAGGCAAACTAATGACATGAGCCGCTTTTATCAGACTGAGATAGCAGATGCGGAACCCAGAACCAAATTGAGTGCAAAGGGTATTGCTTTGGCTGTCCTCGCAGTGGCCATTATTTCAATCATTCTCTTTTTGATACCTTCCGTAAAAATAGAATGGAAGGTCGCAATCCCAACTGTCGGAACTCTAGGTTCTTTCTTTCTAGCACTTCTCAACGGCTGTTTCTACGACTTGAAGATTTCTTACAGCAAGCCAGCCCTGTTTGCTCCCGAACAATTTGAGGCCTGTTTCAAGGAGATGATGAGCAAATGTTTAAAGCGTAAGAATTGGTTCCAAAAGACATGGGATGTCATCAAGGATTATGTTGAGGTCGGAGAATCATCGATAGTTGGTCTTGAAAAAATGGTGATCGTAGTTGATAACATTGACCGTTGCCCCAGCGACATGGCTTATCAGTTGCTCACGGACATCAAGACTTTTCTGAGCAACGCTGAGTACAATCTGGTCTTTATAGTTCCCGTTGACGATGATGCTTTGAAGAAACACCTGTTCCGCAGGTGGAACAAACAGACGGGAGAGGAGATAAATAAAGAGAAAGAAGAGTTCTTACGGAAGTTCTTTAACGTGACACTCCGTATCAAACCCCATCAAGAAACCGAACTTCAGCATTTTGCTCATGAGGTAAACAAGGAAAATAACCTTGGTTACACAAGTGATACCTTGGCCATTGTCGCAAAGGAGTTCTCTGATAATCCTCGTAGGATAATCCAACTTTTAAACAATTTGAGCGGTGAACTTACTTTATACTCAGAACAATTTGCGACAGAAAACGAGACTGCAATCTGTGCTGCTCTTATACTGCGTGAGGAGTATCCAGATTTTTACAAAAAAGCCACAAAGAACCTTGATGTCGTTAGAAAGTTTACCGCTGAAGAGGCTAAAGACAAGGACGGAAAGACAAATGAGAGTTTGATGGCCTTCATGCGGGTTGCTGATGCCATACTAAAGAGGACTTCGCTAGACTCGTTACAGAAAGTCTTCACCAACACTTCTTCAATATTCAATGATTTGCCAGCCGACATCCGGCAGACGGTACTTAGCTTTGATGCCCCCAAGGTAATAGAGTTTGCAAATAACAACATTGAGAAGAGAGAGAATATAGTTGATTATGCGCTTGAATCGTTAAAAACCGATGTCAAGTACGAAGCGACTTCTCAAACCACCCAATGGATTGATTTTCTCAGTCAGTTGTGCGTCGCTGGCATTATCGACAAGCCCCGTTTCAGTGCTATTGACAACGCATTGTCATCGTATTATGATGCTGCCATTCCTGCTATTACGAAAGCGGATGCTCTGTGTTACATGGGCAAACTTATGAATGAAACAGGTTTTGCAAATCTGCGCAATGCCATAGCTGTATACCTGAATGCTGAAAAAGCCAGCGAGGATTCCAATTTTGAGAGTGTTTTAAGGTCTTATTATACGGTCTTTACATCTGACCAGGACTGTAAGGACATAGCTGTAGTAGTAGAGAACTACTATATTGAGAATGCCATTGATCAAGATATAGCATTCACAGATACTCAATTCTCTGTTCTCTTCGGAAATTCATTTGTGGGTAAACAAATAGAGAATATTACGGCAACTGATGATGAATCACATATTGAGAATGTTATCTGGTGTATTGAAAACAACAAATCTCTCTCGGGCGAAACTTTTACAGCATTGTTCTCAAAGTTTATAGAATTGTTTGGCAATACGAGAGCAAAATCAAAAGAATCATACCTGGAACTCATCAGCCATCTGCAACCCGTCATTAATTCCATAGAGACATCTCGCCTTAATTCAGAGCCTACGCAATTATACAATTTGATTACAAGGACTAGGGGCATCCCTCATCCATCGTATAGAAACCAAACACAGTTTGACAACCAAGTTTCTATTTTGGACGAAGTGGATGAAGAATCGGCGAAGACCGTGACTTCGTTCTGCTATAATATTATGCGTATCTCAGGTGGTAATACCAATGTCAGTAAAGCCATTATGAAACTCTATGAGAAGTGCAAGGATGCTGTCGTGGAAGGCGCGTTGAGGATTCACTCCTTGGGTATATCCCTGGCGCCATTGTCAGCTACGCTTATCAAAGTGGACGATTATGAGTCTGCCAATGAATTGTCGCTTTTAGAGGTAATCCTCTCTCGTCAAAATGATGGGACGCTAATGCCTGATGATGATACTGTAAAGAACAAGATACATTCTCTGGTTGACAATTCCGGCCACGGAGGTGTAGAAACGTTGTTAAAAGAATTGGTAAGCGATAAGCAGATTTTGGATATGGTTGTTGAATATGTGGCGTCGCTTGACAGCTCAACGATAAACTCTTTACCCGTTACCGTATCCAAATTTGCGGTTTCCACATTCAAAAGGGAGAATGCCGACACGTATAAGGACAATACTGATTTCTTGATACTTGTTTTGAAGAAGGGCAACTCACAACAGAAAAAAGAGGTCGTACGTTTGATGAAAGACAAGATAAATAACGAACGAGACCTTGAAAATGTAGTGTTAGTGCTTGATAATCTTGTTACTGAGGACCAGCAGATGTTAAAGAACTTGGTTGGTGAGTTAGAGGCTTTAAAAGAAAGTGAAACAGTAAGCGAAGATGTGAAAAGCCGCATAGCAGCATTGATTATCAACTTGTCAGCACACATAAAAAAGGACAGTTTACTCAATAAAGTATTAGGTAAGAAATCATAAAGAATACGTTCCCGATGAACAATAAATACTACGTTGACATAGAACGTAACGGTTTTAATAAAGATGCCTATTTGCAGGCGTTCAAGTTTGCAATAAAGGTGGTGAAGCAGAATAAGGATGTTAACCGAATTGTGTGCTATGTACATACAAAAGGTAATATCGGATATTTTGAGCCTTTCTTTGATGACAAGCTCATCAAGAATCTTTTGAAGGGTAATATGAGTGTCGAGCCTTTCCCCGTGCCAATAACAATTGAAACCAAGAATACCTATTCCAAGAGCAAGTATAGCTCCACAAATCGGGACATTGTACTTGCTTTTGGAATGGATTTGGAGGATCTGGAAGAGTTGGATGATTACTATGGAGTCAAATGCATAGTTGCAATACCTTGGTTGAAAGATAAAACTATGCCTTGGGTAAGACGGTGGAATGCTGAAGAGATTACAGGGAAAAAAGAAGAAAAAACATATGCGGGTATATCAGAAGTAGTTAAAGTGGCATTGTCCGAATTGACATCTTCAATAAATATGAGCACTGGTATAGTCAACCCCTTTGACAACAGTCGTGCTAAGACTTACATTAGAGCATTACATAAATACGAATCAGAGTTAAAGGCAGAGGCCGTTGTTTCGTATCTCATAACTGAACTTGGCTGGACATCAGCCCACGCCAATGACGTAGGGAAACTTATAGCTACGCTTAATCAAGGCAGGTTCTTTAGGGGAGGAGAGAAGACCGGATTGCAAGTACATTATAAACGTTGGAAGGAAAAAGCAAATCTCTAATAGTAGTATTGCGGCAGCGAGCATAATTCGTGAATTCAAATGAGAAGTGCAACATTTACAAGTCAAAGTTGTGCTTTAATAAATGTAGCGCTACTTTT
>JAEEOD010000370.1 GCA_016284115.1 Bacteroidaceae bacterium | reverse complement strand
TCGATGGAAACAAGAACTCTCTCGTAGCTGTGAACGTGCTCGCCAGCACCTCTGAATTCCTTACTGACCCTGAGGCTCTTACTGAGAATGGTTTGGCTATTGTTCCTGAGGAGAACGCTGCTGTCAAAATTAAGCATGGTTTCGGTCGTGTGAATATGGTCAATACTGAAGACGGTAAGGAACAAATCATGCCTATTGGTAGCTCTGTTCCTGGCACCATCGGTGACCTTCTTATCTACACTCCTGCAGGAACTGAATTTGAGACTGAGATTGATACTCTTGATTTGGAAGGTCGTAGAGGCATCTTTATTCGTATGGATGATGCTTTGGTTTATAACTTGCATTGCTCCAAATATAAGAAAGAATCAGACTTCTCGCTAGTTACTACTGGTAGTTCAGCTATTGGTTATATCTACTACGCTAAATGGGATAAGGACTTGTCGGAGACTGGCTCTTTTGGTGAGCATTTCGACAATGTTCCTGTTGGTTGCTGGACTCCTTATACTCCTCTTGATGGGGATGTACCAACTGATCCTCGTGGTGAATGGTTTGTGAAAGGAACTGAGCTTTCAGGTTTAGGTCTTCGTAGCTTCTGGACTGGCAGTGCACTGAGTGTTCGTGCTATTAATCCAGCTGCTGCAGGATATGAGGAACTTACTTATGATAGCTGGCAGACTCCAACTACCCCCACTCGAAGCTATGATGTGCGTACTATATGGACAACTGCTCAGTTAGCCAGTGTTGGTGAAGGTGTCTATTCTTCAAGCTTGAAGAAATCAAATCATGACTATGTTGATGATCTTTCAAAGGAGGTAGCTCCTAAGGTTGCCGTCTATAACATTCCTATCAATGTTGTAAAGACCATGTGGCTTGGTGCAAAGTTATATCCTTGGATTGGTGCTCGTGCACGTGTCAATGGCTTCTGGCTGAATGGTGAGAATACCCCTCTCAAGAACATGAACATGATTCAGAATTGGCCCAACAATGATGAAAAATGGATTGTTGACCCGCACTGGTGCTGCACCACATGCTGGAAGAATGGCATTACTCCAGGAAGCACCATTGATTTGGGTGATGATTTCGGTCTGATTCGCTACATCCAGAATAATGATGAGGTGACTGTGTTCAATGTTAACCTGAATGATGTTGAGCTGATTACCGATCTTGAGATTAATAATGTCGGTTCTGTTGTTGGCCGTATCTCCACTAAGAAAGCCAATGTTTATACCAATAAAGTTGGTGAGGTGAAGATTCGTATTCCGAACGGTAATAAAATTGCTGGTATGGTTGGCTATACGCAGATTGGATGGACGCCTGATCCAAAGGATGAGCACGCTTACGCTGACTTGAATGGCAATTGGTTTAATAGTGCTGTTACCAGAGGTCCTCTGGATATGCATGGAAATCAGGTTTGGGGATGGCAGAAACAGCCTGTTGGCTTTATCAAAGGTTATGAGTATGTAGGTGGACTTTGCGGTAAAGTTGAAACACCGACTACTGCTGACATTATTAGCAATAAGGTTAATCTGACTTCTCAGGACCAATTGGTTAACATTGAGAGCTTCATGGGTCATTCTGGTGGCCTTATTGGTTACCTCTCGACTACAGATGCTACAAAGATCAATAAGAATATTGTTGAGTGTGCACAGAATATCGAGGCTAACGGTGGTAGTTTCGCTGGAACGTATGAAGGTAGTTTCGTAGGTGGTCTTGTCGGTCGTGCTATTAATATTTCTGCCGGTGACCTTGAGCTTATTGAAAATCTTGTAAGTGCTCAGAATATTCGAGCCGGCAAGTCAAATGTTGGTGGTCTCATAGGTTATCTGAAATGGCTTGAGGGTACTGTGACCGTTGATGATTCTCCTTCATTCTATAACGCTGATGCTACTGTTAAGTCTGATTACTATATGGTTAACGTTGCCAATTCTATCATTGCAAAGCGTACCTGTGCAGGTGGCCTCTTCGGCGAAGTAGATCTAGCTGAGGATACCAAATACAATACTGAATTTATCTTAGCTGCTCAGGTGAAGGCTGCTCTCATCGAGGCATCTGTTCGTCAGGCTGGTGGTCTTGTTGGTCTGGTTACTAGCGGTGACTCAAAGGTTGGTGACGAGTACTGGAGAGAAGCTGAACGTGATCGTGGCGTGATTGTTCAGGTCGGCAAGATGGCTGGTGGACGTTCTGTAGGTGGTATGTTTGGCGAAAACAAAGAAAGCGGTCAATCTCTAATTGCTATTTATGATGGTAAGAGTAATTTCAAGTATAAGGACAATACCCGTAACTACAAGACTTACTCTTTCATCGAGGTTAAGGATTGGGAGCGTACTTCTGAGCCTGAAGCCAGAACGTATTATGGAACGTTCTCGAATGTGCTTGGATATATGTCTGATGTATTGATGATTAACAATGATTTGTCAACAGAAGAAGAGTATGGTACACCTAGCTACTTCTTTGTAATTGATCATCTGAATGCTACTAAGAAGAAGATGGTTGGTTATCAGGAGCATGCTGATCAGGCTCATAATGTTGTGTTTATTCAGACTCAAAAGTATTGGGGTGATCAGAATGGCTATGTTGGCTGGCGTTTCAAACAGCCATATTACATTGGCGAAACAAAAGACGATGATCATACTGTCTTTGACGAGCAGCTTTCAAATCATGGTCTTCCTACTGATTGTCTGTTCTATCAGGTTGATGTTTATGATCAGGAAAGCAAACTTCCGACGACTGGAACTCTGGTTCAGATGTTGACTAGCAAGTAAATTCTGTTTTTAATTATTCAGGGACGCTTCTTACAGGATGCGTCCCTGTTTTTTATTCAGACCCTAATAAGACTTGTTTTTGAGACTGCTAGATTTCGCTACCTTTACAGTCTTATATTTTCTAATTATGTTTAGTCTGAATGAAATCAACAAGTTCTTGGTGTACGTTAATCATCTAGACCTTCGTATGGTATTGAAACTAATGGGTGCTGTCGTTCGTTTTATGCAGATGTCACCTGTTGATGCTGGTTTACTTTCTTATTTTGAAAAATCATAATATAGTTGCGCGCTTCAACTTTTTTTTGCCGCTACTCTCGCTATTTTGATATCTAATTGTCTTCCCAGTAATACTTTACTCGTAGCTACAACACTCTTTTTGGTGCTACTCTTGTAGCTACAGTTCTATATGGCGTAAGTATTTCCTCAAACGGCGTTAGTATTTCCTCAAACGGCGTTGGTTTTTTTCAAAATGGCGTTAGTATTTTCCACTTATCACTATTTATTACCTGTAGCTACAATAGTAGTGCCTAAATTACGGTTTAGCTACAGACAACTACTTTTTGATCAGTCCTTTTGTTGCCAAAGTAGCTCGAGTAGTGCTTTTTTCTCGTGCGAATAATACGCGCGCGAGAGAGATTTACCGTCCCATGATAATTTGTGATATAGGGTGTGCAGTTTGTTGTTCTCAAAAACGATTGGATTGGTCCCCCGTGTACATTTCAATTACTCGCCTATGTTGATGACTTGGTCGCAAAGTTGGCAAACGGCAGTGCGGTGGGTAATGAAAATCATGGTTTTCTGTGGATAGGTGGTGAACAGTCGTCGGTAGAGTTCCTGTTCTGTGTGTTCATCGAGTGAGGCGCTGATTTCGTCGAGCAGGAGAATACTGCCAGGGCGAAGTAGACCTCGGGCTATGGCAATACGCTGCGCCTGACCTTCGCTGAGTCCGTTGCCTCGTTCTCCGCATTCTGTGTCCATGCCGTCGGGTAACTCAAGGACGAAGTCGGCCATTGCTGTGTGGAGCACTTGGCGCAATTGTTCCTCTGTAGCGTCGGGCTGAGCCAGCAGGAGGTTATAACGTATGCTTCCGCTCATCAGTGTGTTTCCTTGAGGTACGAAGACAAAAGATGAGCGTGTTTTCTCGCTGATGTATTTTTTCTGATGTCCATTATAGACGGTGATGGTTCCTTCCTGTGGTCGGATAAGTGCCAGTAGCAGGCGGAACAGCGTTGTTTTGCCAGAGCCTGTGTGGCCCATAAGCGCTGTTTTTGAACCGGGTGTGAAATTGTGGCTGAAGTGTGAAAAGATATTCCGGTCGCCCTGCGCGTAGCTGAAGCTGATGTCCTGCATGCTGATGCCCATAGGCATTTTGCTGTCGGCTTTTGCAGTTGACGCGTTTTCTGCCGGTATGTTATCTTCGCTGTCGACCTCTTCCAGCTCGCTGAGTCGGTCGATGCTGGCTGGGGCGTGGCTCGTCTGTGGCATCA
>JAEEOD010000369.1 GCA_016284115.1 Bacteroidaceae bacterium | reverse complement strand
TAACATCTGTTTGATTACAGCAGCTGAAGCAGCACCCGCTAAGTCGTAGTAGAGACACTTCAGGTTAGCATCCCAGTCAATGTCATCCACCATCTTCTTGGCAAGCACAGCAGGATATACAGACTTCATGCGTGGGATAGCCAAAGGCAGGTAAGAACCGCAATGAGGCACCACTACCTTCATACCAGGATAATTAGCTAACACATTACGAGTAATCATGTTAGCCAAAGCACGAGTGGTTTCAGCCAAGTATTCATACATAGCCAGAGGTGTCTGTATCATCACTTGCTGTGCATAAGGATCTGGTTTGTGAGGATGCAAAATCACCACTGCCCCTCTATCGCTAAGCAGTTGCATCAATGGGTCGAGAGCCTCTTCGCCTAAATACTGTCCGCGACTGTTGGTAGCCAGCTTTATACCATCAGCATGTAAGGTGTCAAGCGCATACACAGCTTCCTTCATTGCAGCTTTCACATCGGGCAATGGTAAAGTAGCGCAGAACAAGAATTTATCTGGATGCTCTGCTTTCAGTTTGGCAGCTGCTTCGTTTGTTGCGCGAATAACCTGAGCCGTTTCAGCAACATCACCGAAATATGGCTGAGGTGCTGGAAGAGTTAGCACAGACTTTTCGATGCCGGCATCATTCATAAATTGCAGATGGTCCTCTACTGTCCAGTCGGGGATAGGAAATCCCTCATCCAGCAAAGCATCATGTTCAGCCAACACCTTCAAGAATGCAGGTGTGGTAAAATGGCTATGCATATCTATAGCAGACTGAGCAAATATCACCATTGACGAAAACAATAAACTAATTGAAATACCTAACTTCCTCATCTTTAATATTATTCCATAGAGTGTTCCCAAGAGCCACGTGTATCAACACCAGTAGCCTCAGCCAATGCTTCCAGTTCCTTCATTTCATGAGCTGTCAACTGAATCTTGGCAGCCTCAGCGGCTTCCAGAACATGATTGGGCTTGGTGGCACCGATGATTGGCATTACACCTTTCGCAATAGCCCAAGCTATACCAATCTGTGAACAAGAGGCACTATATTTTTTACCTATAGTTTTCATCGCATTAGTAAGGGCTTCAATCTGGGGCAGTACAGGATTATACTTATGACCTCTGTCACTCTCTGCAGGCAAGGGATTTTGTGTGTTGTACTTACCTGACAAAGCGCCTTGTTCCAATACCATATAGCCCCAGAACTGAATGCCATGTTGCAAGCAATAGTCGAGCACTCCACCACGTTCTGAAGAACGATAGAGCAAGCTATAATGATTCTGAACAGCAGATACATGGAAGCCTGCTTCTGCCAAAATCTCATCTGCACGCCTCAACTCAGCCAGATTATGGTTAGACACACCTACACGTTTTACCTTCCCACTCTGTAGCAATGGGATTAGTCCGGGGGTCCAGCGTTCTACATCTGCTGGATTATGAATCCAGTACATATCTATGTAGTCAGTCTGCAGTAATTTGAGGCTATTTTCCATCAATTCAGATACAGCATCTGAAGTATCTGGAGCTATCTGCGGTGTAAATTTAGTAGACAGCATCACTTCCTGACGAGGATAGGCCTTAGCTAACTCACCTAAAATAGACTCTGAAGCCCCCATACCATAAACGGTAGCAGTATCCCAAATTTTTAGACCTACTTGCATACCTGTTTCAAAAACAGGTTTAAGTTGCTCTATCTCCAAGTGGTTGCCAAATACCTGATCACCACCAACTGCACCTGATCCCCATGACCATGTACCCAATATAATCTTTGATTCTTTCATTATTTTACTATTATTACTTGTTTAATCTCTCTCCAAATGCTTTGCCCATCTTAACACAGTCACCAATGATGTCACCAGTACGCAAGTACTTGTAAGTAGGCATTTCAAATAACACAGGCTTCAATTTGTTGTAATCTGGTTTCTGCTTATCATCCAACATTTCCTCTTCAACATAAGTGTTGAGGATGGAACAGATGTAGTTTTTGAAACCATCTATTTCATAGGTGTCAATGACCTCGCACTCCATCACCAGTGGTGACTGCTCGATAACAGGCATCCCTGCTTCGCCCAAATGATATTCGAACACTTTCGACTTGTCTGTCTTTGCACCGCTGACGGTTCCTGTATAGTCGGCTTGTGCCACAAATTGTTCGTCGATAATGTTGATGGATAGACGATGTGTCTCGTCGATAGCTTTCACACTATGATGTACAGCATGTACACTCAGTAGTAGTTTAGAGTGACTGACGATGCCAACATGAGCCACCAGCATCCAATTTAACTTACCCTCATTGTCAATGGTGCCAACTACTGTAGCTGGGGTGGGATAAAGAGCCAGTTTCTGTCCAATGTTCTTTTTCATTATTATCTGTTATTTTAGTTATTGTTAGCAGGAACTTCTTCTCTTCTTGCAGGAGGCGTTACAGGAGTGAACATACGAACGGTACGCCCCCCCAAGCCATATTTCTCGCGCAGGACAGCAGCCTCTTGCATAGCTGGTGAACTGTGATAGCGGTTCAGGGCAGCTTGGTCTTGCCAGCTGTCAATTAACAGCAGACCGTTTGGATCATCAGCTGGATAGAAATAATCATAACCCAAGCAACCTTCTACGGCACGGATACGGGCAGCTATGCCGCTTGATTCCATTTCCTCTACATATTTACGTGCATTACCGTTCTCAGCGGTATATCTGATGTTGATGGTAATTTGTGCACTTACGTTCAGTGATGATAACATAAACATTGCTAAAACGAACACAAAGAAGATTTTCGTTTTCATAATCCTTTTTTTTTAATAAATCCGTTTTTTATTCACGATGCAAAATTACACTTAAAGATACACATAATAATTATAAAAAATAAGGCGGGATGTATCAATTTTACGGATTTTGCTTATATTTGCCAAAAAGTAAAAGAAATGAACGATGTGAGACATATCAAGCAAGTGGCTGATTACATCCATTATATCGGCAGCGAGTTGCAGCATCCGCAGGTAAGCGTGGTGTGTTTTAACGAATTGTCTGAGGTGCGCCATAGCTTCAACCATTATGAAGTATATGGTTTCTTCATCCACGAGAGCAATGAGATAGAACTGTCATTAGGAAAAGGTCAGTATCACTACACCAAAGACTCATTGATTTGTGTTCAACCAGGAGGTATGGGGGGCAAACATGATGATGGCACCACAGTACAACTTACCGGTTGGGCTCTGTTGTTTCATCCGACTTTATTGGCAGGCACAGCATTAGAAAAAAACATTAGGCAATACAGTGTTTATAGTTATCCAACTAACGAGGCACTGACGCTGGGATCTTATGAGCGAAATATCATTGTGAGCATCATTCGCAGCATCCTTTATGAACTGACAGAGCACCGAAATGACAGCGAACTGAAATCTATCATCGTGAACTACATCGAGCTGATACTGAACTATAGCCAACGAGCCTTCAACCGCCAGCACCAGGTACATCCTAATGCTAATAGCAACGACCGCATAGCGCAGCTTTATTCTTTGTTGAATAAATATTATGATGCCGAGTTGCAGCTAGAACATGGTTTACCCACGGTGGCATATTGTGCCGAACAACTACATATTACTCCCAATTATCTGGGTGACATTGTTAAAGAAGGTACTGGCAGCAGTGCGTTGAACTATATCCACCGTTTTATCATCAACAAGGCAAAAAACCTGTTGCTGAATGGTGAAAGCATTTCAGAGACAGCCTACAAGTTAGGCTATGAATATCCACAACATTTGAGCCGCATGTTCAAGAGAATCGAGTCTCTCTCTCCTTCTGAATTCATAGATTCACTGAAATAGACATGATGATGATATTCATAAATCACACTTAGAATTTCACTGATTGCAGAATTTTTCGTAAATTAGCAGCGAATAGAAGTACAAACTGCCATGATATTGCCTTATCTAATATATAATAATGTGATAGACGCGGTGATACCTTCGGATTTCATGCACACTCATCATGTGCATATTCTTTGTAAGCAAGGAAGCCTCACTTTCAAGGCTAATAACCAATGGCATGAGGCTCATGCTGGTGACTTAGTGATTTGGCAGATGAGCAATGAAATCTCTGAGGTGAACTACTCGGACGATGCTGATATTGACTTCCTCCTGGTCAGTTGGGATTTCTTACAGACCTACAACCCAGAGATGGTATGGGCTACAAAGGGCTATGTTTTGCTGAAGTTCAATCCAGTGATTCATTTAGACAAAACAGGGTGGCAACTGATGAATGTTGATTTTGATTCTTTCAAGAATCGCATTCACCACCCGCAGGCACTTTTTCAAGACGAGACGATAGGTAGACTGCTGCAAGTGTTTCTTTTTGATATGTGGAACATCGTGAAGCACGAACTGGACCAGTTAGGCGCCGACGACAACCAGTCTCGCATTTTCCTGCGCTTTCTCTTCCTGGTGCAGGAACATTGCAAGCAAAACCGTGATGTAGCATTTTACGCCGATAAGTTGTGTATTGTGCCGAAATACCTCTCTGAGATTTGCCGTAACATCACTCATCAGCCAGCTTCCGATTGGATAGAGCAGTTTGCCGCCAACGAGCTGACGCGTCTGCTTAATGACAGGTCTTTGTCGTTTGTCGAAATTGCCGATGAAATGAATTTCTCTTCCCTTTCCTTCTTAAGCCGCTATGTCAAGAAAGTGTTGGGGGTATCGCCATCGGAATATCGCAAGCAAACAAAGGTATAGTCATTGCTTTATATAAAGTCCTAAATAATAGACTAAACTAAAAGCTATCTTTGCAGAATGAAGTAAAAGTATATGGCAACATGATTGACCAGATAATTTAATAGTAACGATTATGGCTAAAATAATTATTATCGATGGAGGGCCAAGAAAGAATTTCAATACGGCCTCGATGCTGCAGAAATTTGCCGAGGGAGCAAGAGCAGTGGGTTTTGATATTGAAGTAAAGACTGTACGTCTGTATGAGCTTGACTATAAAGGCTGCATGTCGTGTATGGCCTGTAAAATCAAAGGAAAGGCATCAAACATCTGCAAGTTCAAGGATGCCTTGACTCCTGTTTTGGAAGAGATAGCCCAAGCCGATGGCTTAGTGCTTGGTTCTCCGATTTATTTTGGTGACGTGACAGGTCAGATGAGAACATTCCTGGAGCGTTTGGCGTTCCCTTGGCTTTCATACAACGACTACAGTTTGAGAGCTCCCAAGAAGATGCCGGTATTGCTAATAGAAACTATGAACGGCACGAGGGAAATGAATAATGATAATGGTTATGGCTCAATGGAGTATTGTATTTCAGGGGCTCTTGGCAATTTTGAAAAACTCATCGCTTATAATACCTATCAGGTGAAAAACTACGATCGTTTCGAACTGGCAGGTTTTTCAGAAGAAGCCAAACGACAATACCGTGATGAGTATTGGGAAGAGGATTTGCGAAAAGCCTATGAAGCCGGTAAGAAGATGGCCGAGAAGATAGTATCTCAAGAATAAACAATATGTATAGCTTAAAATACAAGGTAACAACAAGCACCTGTGACAGCGATGGTAAGCTAAAACTCTATTCTGCCCTCCAGATGATGCAAGACTGTTCAGAGATGTGGATTGACAGCGAGCCTGGTGTGAAGCAATATTTTGCAGAGCAGAATATGAGTCAGCTGTTGGCCACTAGACAAATGGAAGTGGTAAGAGTGCCTGAATATAAAGAAGAATTGACAGTGACAACCTCCGTCTATGGCATGAAGCCTATGTTTGGTTTCCGCAACACGTTTATTTACGATGCAGAGGGGAAACCTTGCTACAAAACTTGGAGTATGGGTGCATTTGTGGATAAAACTGCAGGAAAACTAAAGCGGGTGGATGATGTTACCATACAATCCATGACGCTGGAACCACAGTTGGATATGAACTACAAGGACCGTCGTATTATTCTACCCAAGACAGAAGGTGAAGTGCTGGAACCTATTAAGGTTCTTCGTGCTGACATCGACTACAACAAGCATCTGAACAATGCCAACTATGTCCGTATGGCGATGGAATTGCTACCAGGGAATTTCGTTGTCAACGGTTTGCGAGTAGAGTATCGCGTAGCTGCAAAGTTGGGTGACATGCTTGTTCCTACCATTTACAGAATTGATGACTTGATTATTATTTCTCTATCTATAGGCGAAAATGTAAGTGCTATTATTGAGTTTTGTAGTTGAAAGCACACAGTGATTGTTGTTCAAACAACAGAACCCTTAAAAGATAGGAGTGACTACGCCAAGGGAATCCTCTTGGCGTAGTCGCTATTTACTCAAAGCCTGCATCAAGTTTTCCAAGGCAGTATCTGCATCTCCATTGGCCTCATTGAGCAAAGCTACAAACTTCGAACCGATGATAGCACCAGCGGCATTGTCCTGCGCTGCTTTCAGCGTCTGGGCATTGCTGATGCCAAAGCCTATCATGCGGGGATTGCGCAAGTTCATCTGGTGGATGCGACGGAAATACTCTTGCTTCTGTTCGTCAAAGCTTTTCTGTGTGCCTGTAATCGAGGCAGATGATACCATGTAGATAAACCCATCGGTGTGGCTGTCTATCAGTCGGATGCGTTCGTCGCTGGTCTCTGGGGTGATCAGCATGATGATACGCAGGTCGTATTTGTCGGCTATGGGCTTTACCACATTGAGATAGTCCTCAAAGGGCAGATCGGGGATGATGGCACCGCTAACGCCTGCTTCTACGCACGATTGACAAAAACGCTCGATGCCGTAATGCAGGATAGGGTTAAGGTAGCCCATCAGTACCAAGGGAATTTGCACTTGGTCTTTAATGGCTTGCAACTGTGAGAACAACTTACTGAGTGTCATGCCGTTCTTCAGTGCTCGTGTAGCGGCGTCCTGAATGACGGGACCGTCGGCCAATGGGTCGCTAAAGGGGATGCCCACCTCTACCATAGCGATACCGTTGCGTTGCATGGCGAGAATCACATCGCCTGTGCCTTCTAATGTGGGGCAACCTGCACAGAAATAAAGTGAAAGGAGCTTCTTGTCCTTGCTATTTTCAAATAGTGTATTAATCTTGTTCATAATGAGTTAATGAATGTTTTGAGTTTACTGATATCTTTAAGTCCTGGTGCTATTTCAAAGCGTGAATTGAGGTCGATGCCGATGCACTTGGGATGATGGAATGTCTTGATGCATGACGCGTCGTCAGGTCCTATGCCGCCACTTAAAAGGAAAGGAGTCTCGCCTTTGTAAACCTTAAGCACATCCCAGTCGAACTTCTCGCCATTACCGCCTACACTTTTACCTTTGGTGTCGAAGAGAAATATGTCGACTATCCCTTCATAGGCTTTCGTTTGCTCGAAATCGGTAGGGTTGGCAATGTTGAAGGCTTTAATTATCGACCTTGGCTTTTGGCTTTTGGCTTTTATCTCTTGGATGTAAGCGGGTGACTCATTGCCATGCAGTTGGATATAGTCAAGGTCATACTCATCCGCTATGCGACAAACCTGCTCGATGGTTTCATTGACAAATACTCCCACGCGCTTGCAATTCGTAGGCAGATACGCAGGGCGCTCGCTGACAAAGCGACTTGACTTTAGCCAGAAGATAAATCCCATGAAGTCGATATTTAACTGCTCGACGGTGCGAATATTGTCGGCATCACGCATGCCACATACCTTGATAATCATATCTTTGAGATAAATTCGTCCAACGCTATACCAGGGTCATCTGTTTTCATAAAGTTCTCACCGATGAGGAAACCTTGAAAGCCAGCTTGTCGCAGAGAGCGCACGGTATCGGGATTTGAGATGCCACTCTCGCTCACTTTCACGGCATCCTTGGGCAACAGCTCAGCCAAACGGAAGCTGTTCTCCACATCAGTAACAAAAGAGCCTAAGTTGCGGTTGTTGATGCCACAGACATCCGGTTTCAGTTCGGCATATTCCAACTCTGCCTCCGAGTGCATCTCCAACAATACTTCTAACCTTAATTCATGTGCTTTCTGTAACAAAGCTTGGCATTGCGCCTTTGTCAGACAGGCTGCAATGAGCAATACCGCTGATGCTCCACATGCTGCAGCTGCATAGAGTTGTGCCTCGTCGATGATGAAGTTCTTATAGAGAACGGGTAGGGTGACACCCGAGTTTCGAGCTTGACTGATATAGTCGTCGTGCCCACCAAAATACTGCTCATCAGTGAGGATAGACAGGGCGGTTGCTCCGTTCTGCTGATAGCTCAGTGGAATCACATCAGCACGCCCGTCTTCCTTGATCCATCCCTTGGAGGGAGAACGACGCTTGAACTCGGCTATGATGCCCGTTGGGCTATCTAACAACGCTTGGCGTAACGAAGGCTTAGGAGCCTGCAACTTTGCTATGTCGTCATTGCTAAGTGCCTGTATAGCCGCCTTGATTCTGGGTAGCTCCAGTCGCTTTGTGGCTATTATCTGTTCTAAGATATCCATTTGATTATGAGTTGAGTTCAGTAAACTTCTTGAAGGTGCGCAAAGCCGCTCCACTATCGATACTCTCACGGGCTATAGCTATACATTCCTCAATTTCCTTCTGTCCCTTTTCAAGCACCTGAATACCGAAAGCAGCATTGGCCAAAACGATATTCTTTTGTGCAGGTAAGGCTCGGTTTTCCAATACGGCATCGAATATCTGAGCCGCTTCTTCCTCAGTGGCACCACCCACCAACTCTTCTGGCTTGGCAATGTCGAAGCCAAGGTCTTGTGGCTTGAAGATGCGCTCGTAGTTATTGGTCGTAACCTTGAAATCGCTGGTCAGTGATATCTCGTCGTAGCCGTCTATACTGTTTACGATACCATAATCGATGCCCAAACGCTGATACACATTATTATAAAGACGCATTTGGTCGAGGTTGGCCACACCTAAGAGCTGACACTTGGGTTGTGAAGGGTTGACGATGGGGCCCAACAGGTTGAAAATGGTAGGGAACTGCAATGCCTTGCGGATAGGACCTACAAACTTCATCGCCTTGGCAAAGAGCTGTGCATGCAGATAGACGATACCTGCCTCATTGAGTGAACGATTCAATCGATCTATGTCATCGGTAAACTTGATACCATGATGTTGTATCACATTGCTGGCACCACTAACAGATGTGGCTGCATAGTTGCCGTGCTTTGCCACTTTATAGCCGGCACCTGCAATGACAAAGCAAGCGGTGGTAGAGATGTTGAACGTGTTCTTTCGGTCGCCTCCTGTGCCCACCACATCTATATAACGGTCGCAGTCGAGGATGGCAGGAACACCCGTTTCCAAGATACCATCACGGAAACCTAACAGTTCATCTACCGTTACACCTCTCATCTGCAGGGCAGTGAGCAAGGCAGTAATCTGTTCGTTAGGATATTCACTATGGGTGATGCCGACCAATACGGTCTTCATTTCTTCACGTGTCAGGTCCTCGTGGTTGAGGAGCTTAGTCAATAGCTGTTTCATGATTTGATAAAGTTTTTAATGATGGTTTTACCATAAGGGGTTAATACGGATTCAGGATGGAACTGGATGCCGTGGATATTGTATTCTTTGTGGCGCACGGCCATGATTTGTCCTTCGTCGCTCCATGCGGTAATTTCCAGACAATCGGGGAAACCTTCGTATGACACCACCCACGAGTGGTAGCGACCTACGGTAATAGTCTCTGGAAGTGCCTTGAAAATCAAATCTCTGCGGTCTATGTGACAAGGAGTGGCTACTCCGTGAAACACCTCGCTGAGGTTCGTGAGTTTGGCGCCAAATACCTCGCCGATGGCCTGATGACCTAGGCAAACGCCCAAAATGGGTTTCTTGTCGGCGTAGGTGCGGATGACATCCAGCAACAGGCCTGCCTCTGAGGGGATGCCAGGACCAGGTGAGAGGATGATCTTGTCGAATTCCTCCAAGTCTTCCAACTTAAATTGGTCATTGCGAAATACGGTCACCTCTACGCCCAGCTCTTTCACCAAATGACTCAAGTTATAGGTAAATGAGTCGTAATTGTCAATTATAACTATATTCATAATCAATATATTGAAGTGGTTTGTGATAGTATTATAAATTCTCTGCTATACTAATAGCCCTTCGTAAGGCACCCAGTTTGTTGTTTACTTCCTGTAACTCGTAGTCCTCGTTGCTTTTTGCTACGATGCCACCTCCTGCTTGAAACCACAACTCACCGTTACGTGATACGAAAGTTCGTATGGTGATGGCTTGGTTCAATGAACCGTCGAGTCCGATGATGCCGATGCAACCACCGTAGGCACCACGGTTGTGAGGCTCGTATTCAGAGATGAGCTGCATGGCGCGTACTTTTGGTGCACCAGAAAGTGTGCCTGCAGGAAAAGTGTCAATGAAAGTCTTGATTGGGTCGGCCTCTTCGTTCAGTTCGCCTGATACCCTTGAAACCAGGTGTATCACATGACTGTAGTATTGCAAGTCCTTGTAGAAGTCCACCTTCACATCGTGGCAGTTGCGACTTAGGTCGTTGCGAGCCAAGTCCACCAGCATTACATGTTCTGCATTCTCTTTGGGGTCATGTTTCAGGTATTCAGCACCTTGCCTGTCGGCTTCAGCATTGCCTGTACGCTTGGTGGTACCAGCTATTGGGTCGATGTAGGCTTTGAAATAGTCAGCTCCACTGGGCTTCTTCATCTTCTCGATTCTGCAATGTGTCTCTGGTGACGAACCGAAGATGCGGAAGCCACCAAAGTCGAAGTAGAACAGATACGGACTTGGGTTGATGCTACGCAGGGCACGATAGAGCTTAAAGTCGTCACCCTCGTAGGCTTGTGTGAACCTGCGACTCAGGACGATCTGGAACACGTCACCACGCAGGCAGTGGTTGATGCCCTTACGGATATTTGCCTTGTGCTCCTCGTCCGTCAGGGTACTCTTCACATCCCCTACAGGGTGGAAATCGTATGTCTGCACATTTGCCTTGTTCATGGCCCTGATAATAGTATCTACCTCTGAAGTTTCTCCCAGAGTCACCACCTTTAACTCACTCTGATGGTGGTCGAACACTATCACCGTCTTGAATAAGATGTACAGCATATCAGGTGCATCGTTCTTCTCTTGTGTCTCATCCTTCACGTTGATGTTCTCGAAGTAGCGTACTGCATTGAAACTGGTATAGCCAAACAATCCGCATACATTAGCATTTTCACCGCTTACCTCGATGCAGTCAATCAACTCATGAATGGCCTTGTCCGACTGATAGTCGTTGTTTACCTCATATTGCTTCACACTACCGTCAGGGTAGGTGATGGTGGCGATACCATGACCTATTGCCACACTCGCCATAGGGTCAACGCCGATGAACGAACGTGACTCGCTGGCATCGTGATAGTCGGAACACTCCATCAACACACTCTGTGGATAGAGGTCACGTAATCTGAGATAGACGCCCACGGGTGTATAAAGGTCGCCCAATATTGCCTTGCTGGTAGTAGTATATTTAAAAGTTTCCATATTCCTTTGCCATTTGTTTGTTGTTCAGATAGGTTTCTACGTCTTTGTCGCCTCGTCCACTTACGGTAAGCACCACTACATCGTCTTTCTTGAAAGACAATTTTGAGAGCGCCGCTATTGCATGAGCTGATTCGATGGCAGGAATAATACCTTCCATACGAGTCAGTTCGTAGCCACCGTATATTGCCTCATCGTCGTTGATGCTCAGCACCTGTGTGCGACCTTGCTTCGCCATGTGGCAGTGCATAGGCCCCACGCCCGGATAGTCAAGACCAGCAGAGATGGTATATGCTTCTTCAATCTGACCGTCCTCGTTCTGCATCACCAGCATCTTGGCACCATGCAGAATGCCCACTGTGCCACGATGAATGGTAGCTGCTGTATGGTCGGTATTCCAACCTAGGCCACCCGCTTCAGCCAGCACAATCTTCACACGCTCGTCGTTCATGTAATGATAGATGGTACCGGCGGCATTGCTACCTCCGCCGACGCAAGCCATGAGGTAGTCGGGATAGTCGCGTCCTTCCTTCTCTTGCAACTGCCATTTTATTTCTTCCGAGATGATGCTCTGCATCCTTGCCACGAGGTCGGGGTAGGGATGAGGTCCCATGGTTGAGCCAACGATGTAGAAAGTGTCTTTGGGATGACAACACCAGTCGCGTATGGCTTCCGAGCAAGCATCTGACAGTGTCATGTTGCCCGTCCTTACAGGGTGTACCTCAGCGCCCAGCATCTTCATGCGCTCTACATTGGTATGCTGGCGTTGCACGTCGGTAGCTCCCATGAACACTTCACACTGCATACCCATAAGGGCACACACGGTGGCAGTAGCCACACCATGCTGTCCGGCACCTGTCTCGGCAATAATACGTGTCTTGCCCATCTTCTTGGCCAAGAGGATCTGTCCGATGGTGTTGTTGATTTTATGAGCACCTGTGTGGTTCAGGTCCTCACGCTTGAGGTACAAGCGACAACCATAGCGTTCGCTCATTCTGCGGGCGTAGTAGAGTGGTGAGGGTCTGCCCACGTAGTCCTTGAGCAAGGCATGGTATTCTTTCTTGAACTCTTCCGACTCGATGATGGGCAGATAGGCTTCCTGGAGGTCGTGCACGCACTTGTAGAGAATCTCAGGCACGTAGGCACCGCCAAACTCACCATAAAACCCATTTTCGTCAACTTGATAATTTTCCATTTTCTTTGTTATTATTGTTTTTTTTATTATTTGTCATTTGTAGTCATTTTTGCGAATGGGTACTTCGTGAAAATTGAAGAGGCCCGTCGCAAGAACGACGAGCCTCTCTATATTTTATCACCCTAACTTATAGGTACGTGGCCATCTTCTCACGATCTTTTGAATCTTGAGTTCTGCCACCACCAGAAGTTAGTTGTCATCATCATAATTGTTTGTTTTTGTTGATTTCTGTGGGCAAATTTATGCGATTACTTTCAATTCGCCAAATTTTCTGCCGTTTTTTTTATAATTATTTTCGATACCTTATATATTAAGAGATCGTATTAGCGATCTTATCCACATTCATGCTACGCGCACTGGCATCCACAATCTCCTTGTAGAGTCCTCCCTGACGATATACCTCGTCGGGCAAGCCACTCTGCTCCACATGACCCTTTTGAAGGACATAAATCTGATCGGCATCGATAATCTGTCCGATGTTGTGACTGATAATAATCACAGTTCGTCCAGCTTTGATGGCATCGATGCTCGCTTTGATCTGCTCTGTTGCCACCGCATCCAGACTGGCTGTTGGCTCATCTAAGAATATGATAGGTGGATTCTTGATGAACATACGGGCAATGGCAATGCGTTGCTGTTGTCCGCCACTTAGCTGTAGTGCCTGAGAATCAAATTGATTAGGCAGTTGCATAATCTGGTCGTAGATATACGCCTGCTTGGCTGCTTTCACCACCTCTTCATGGGTAGCATTGGGGTTACCATACTTAATGTTCTCCTCAATCGTGCCGTTGAAGATGTGGTTCTTTTGCAGTACCAGTCCCACATGTTCACGTAGCCACTGGGTATCCCAATCCTTCAGGTCCACTCCGTCCAAGGTGATACTTCCGCTATCAGGATTGTAGAACTTGTCGAGCAGGTTCACGATGGTGGTCTTACCAGC
>JAEEOD010000368.1 GCA_016284115.1 Bacteroidaceae bacterium | reverse complement strand
CAAATACTGCGTGTTTAATGTGGATAAGCAACTGCTGGTGATGCGCCCTTATCAGATAGCTGCTACAGAAAAGATTCTGCAGCGCATACAAACGGCCATCAACAACAAGTGGCAAGGCTCGATAAAGGCTGGTGGCTATATCTGGCACACCACAGGCTCGGGTAAGACGCTGACTTCATTCAAGACTGCCCAACTGGCATCGAAGATGGACGAGGTGAACAAGGTGCTGTTTGTGGTGGATAGAAAGGATCTGGATTACCAGACCATGAAGGAGTATGATAACTTTGAGAAAGATTGTGCTAACTCTAACTCTTCAGCTCGAGTATTACTCAGTCAGTTGAAGCGTGACGATTGTCATATCATCATCACTACCATTCAGAAGCTGTCGAACTTGATGAAACCTAAGTTCTACGACAATGATGAGGAACTGCGTCAGGTGCTGCAGAAGCAGAATATCGTGCTGATATTTGATGAGTGCCATCGCTCGCAGTTTGGTGATATGCGCCAGGATATAGCCAAGCGATTCAAGAAATACCTGATGTTTGGTTTTACAGGCACGCCAATCTTTGCAGTTAATGCCCATAAGGGTAGCAAATATTCGACTACAGCCCAACTGTTTGGTGGTGAACCTGATGAGCATGGAAAGCCCACAAAGCCCTTGCATACTTACACGATTATCAATGCCATTCGCGATAAGAACGTGCTGCGATTCCATGTGGATTATGAGAGCACGATGAAGATGAAAAGTGATGTGGAGCGTAAGCAGGTGTGGGGTATCGATAAGGATGAGGCACTGCACCATCCAAAGCGCATCAGTATTGTGACTCGCTATATTATTGACCACTTCTCAGAGAAGACCAAGCAGGGAGCTGATGCCTATGGTATGAGCCGACTATTGAATATTGACGAGGTGATTAAGAAAGGGCGCAATGCTGAGGAACAGAAGGCAAAAGTGAAGACACGTGGATTTAACAGCATCTTCGCTGTTGACAGCGTGCCCACTGCCATACAATACTATAACGAGTTCAAGAAGCAACTGGCTGAGCCTGGTGCACCTGACCTTAAAATAGCCACCATCTTTACATACTCCGCTAATGAGCCAGAGGAGGATGAATGGGGTTTAGGTGAGGATGAGAATCCTGAAGAGGCAGGCAAGTTGGATATGCAGAGCCGTGATGCCCTGGATGCTGCCATCAAGGATTATAATCAGACTTGGGGCACGAATTACTCAACGGATGGCGACTCTTTCCAAAACTACTATAAGGATGTGTCTCTGCGTATGAAGAATAAGCAGATAGATATTCTGATAGTGGTAGGCATGTTCTTGACAGGTTTTGATGCCAAGACACTGAACACGCTCTGGGTAGATAAGAACCTGAAGATGCACGGACTGCTACAGGCCTATAGTCGTACCAATCGCATACTGAATGCCGTTAAGAACTGTGGTAATATCGTGTGCTTCCGCAACTTGGAGGATGCTACCAACAAGAGCTTAGCCATTTTTGGTGATGATAAAGCATCGGGGCTTGTCTTCCTCAAGTCGTTTAAAGAGTATTACGAGACAGGCTATGAGGACGAAAAAGGGCGTTATCACGAACCTTATATAGAGCTGGTAAAACGCTTACTGGAGTACTATCCTGTAGAAACAATAGCTAATATACTGGATGAAGAGCAGAAAAAAGCATTCATCAAGCTGTTTGGTGAGTTGTTGAGGGTGAGAAATGTGCTGAGTGCCTTTGATGATTTCGAGGGTGATAAGCTACTACTATCAGACTCGCAGTATCAGGACTATCGTGGATGGTACACGTCGCTACATGATGAGTTTACACCTAAGCCAGGTGGAGAGAACGAGTCGATAGCAGATGATATTGAGTTTGAAATGGAACTCATTAAGCAAGTGCAGGTTAACATTAGCTATATTTTGCAATTGGTACAGATGTATCATGACTCTAACTGTCAGGATAAGACCATCATTGTGAATATACGCAAGGAGGTAGCTGCCAGCCCTGATATGCGTGATAAGCGTGATCTTATTGAAAAGTTTATCGACAGCATGACACCAGAGAAAGGTAAGAATGTGGGCGACGACTGGGCGACTTTTATCGAAATGGAGAAGAAACAACAGCTGGATGCCATCATTACAGCTGAACACCTGAAACCAGCTGAGACAGAGGCGTTTATGCAACGTGCCTTTGCGGATGGATACGTTACAGAGACGGGTACTGGTATTGCCAAGATACTGCCACCAAGCAACCCCTTCCTGCCAGAAAGTGGTGAGAAGAAGCAGACGGTGATAGAGAAGCTAAAAAATTAGTTAACTAAATTCCTGAATGCCTATGAATAAGAGA
>JAEEOD010000367.1 GCA_016284115.1 Bacteroidaceae bacterium | reverse complement strand
AGTTCACCCCTTCGGGAACCATTGTTTCAAGTTCCTTCAAGCGATACTCTTTCAGGCTGACATCATAGTAAGCATTAAGATTATCGATGTTCACAATCGTTGCGCCTTTCACGTCCTTAAACAAGCGCTTTATCAGGTTACTGCCGATAAATCCAGCACCGCCCGTAACTAATAAACTCTTCATTGTTATTATTGTGTTTTCGTTATTCTATATCAATAAGCATCGAATAGCCATTTCCTGAAGTATACCATGTGGTTTTATTTCCATGATAACTTTCATTTTCTCACCAATATGTCTGGAAGTTGTTTTGCATTCTCGGTTAACACTTTCATATATGCAATTGCGTTCTTTTCCCTTTCCGCTTGGGGTAATGGGGTTGTTTTGGAATCAAGCACTTCTTTGAGCTTTTCCTGCGTTTTCGACAGCACTTCTATCACCTCACCAACAAGCACTGGCAAATCAGTGTTAATCTTGGCTCCCGAAGCATAGAACTTGTTGCGCGATCCCGAACTCACTAACACACCAGAGGGTTCTGTGTCAGGCATGGGAATAAAGGGCTCAACAGGCTCACCATTAATGTTCGGATAATAAATAGGGCAGCGATAATCCCATGAGGCACAGTGGATGAACTCGTCTCTGAAACTGCATATTGTTCTGATACATCTTGGTTCATCATATAGCAATCCAGGCTCTTTAAGTTCATCAAAACCATAATTCTTCTTGGCATAAAGAACGCTATCCGCTCTGCTCTTTAGTTTCTTATAGTTGGTGAAACCGTTGGGATCGTATTTTGAGCATTCACACACGATTTTTGTGAACAAGTCGAAAGCGGATGACAGTGACACAAACACATTGTTGATGCTTGCATGCACCTTGTCGGACCTCTCGCTCATATCACGCACGGCATTAGAATAATCGTTGTCACCATAGAGGCAATAGGCAGGAATAACTGCAAATATCTCGCGAAGATATTTTTCGACAGCCGTTACCCTGTCTTGAAAGGCAGCAACAATGTTCTGCACATCATACCAATGAAGCACCCTATTGGATATAGGGTCATTATATAACTGCCTCACCTTGTCGTAAAGCACCCTATCCCAACTGCTTTCTGCCGAACGGCCAGCATCTGCCATCCAGATTGAAGTCGCACCTTTGAATAATCGAAAGTCAATATCCTTAAAGAAATAGCCCTCTATCTTGTCGTAAAGTGGCACTGTGTCTTCTGCCAACGCCATAATGTTGTCGTAAAGATTCTGCATCTTGGCATCGGCTTCAGCTTTTGCTTTTGATATTTCTCTGTCTGATTTGACCATTCTCCTATTCAACAGCCGTTTAATTAACCTGAGACACATACAACTCTTGATAATAATTACTCTGGATGGCTTTCAGTAATATGCAAGGGCTGAACCTCTGTCAATCCATTGACATTATCATATTTCCAACAGCCAGAGATGTCTTTCATAGCAGATGTCATTGCGACCCCCTGTGCTTTCTCCCCTAATACAAACCAAAACAAAGTAAATTCTGTTTCCTCCAAATATTTGTCAAGAAATGTTTTTTTCATCAGCATACCCGATCTTTCATCGCCTGTTAATCTGTAGTCGATACATGCTATAGCATTGTCTGTTCCAGCAGCCCTGACAACACCACGTTCTGCTGTATAAAGTCCCAACCGATTCATCATATCTTCGCAAGGTACGAATACTGACGAACTAAAATCCTTGTCCTTTACAAATCCTCTAACGTTTTCCTGCAATTGTGCCATATATGACACCATCACGTCAGCCGGGCAATTATTTTCATAAGGACGTTCCCATTGATCCAACTCCAATGATTGCTTGTAACTATCTGCCCAAGGATATTCATTCCAACGAAAATCTATATTGTCGCGACGTTCGGGCATCCACCGACCATAGAAATTCTGATCTTTTGCCCACTTCTCAAAGTTATTCACATCTTCCTTGTGTACAAAAGCAGAATTAACATATATCGATTTGCTTCGACGAAATTCATCATCCTCATGATATTCTGCATCAAACCCACAAAACCACACCCATACTTCATCACTATTATCTGTTTTTAGGAGTTGAACTTCAGGGAGTTTTGTATCATCGTTATACCACTCTATCGGTTCCGCCTCCAATAATCGAGATTCATTCTCTTCTTCGAAGAATACGCCAACACCTTCCTTTTTTACGATTTGTAATGCTGGGTCAAAGTAATTACGGACATCTGAATACCACGGATAGTTCACTCCGTGTATCTCTGCCTGTTTTGAGCCATACCACCCTTTACGTAATAAGCAACAGTCAGTCAGCCTACCCATAATATCATAATAGGCCAACCATTGATATTTCTTACCTATGCGTTCTTTTTCATTCTCAAATCTTGAGGTAGAATACTTGCCATCGTCTGTTTCCCCCAATTCTTCGTTCCAACCTAATTCATTAACACGAACAGCTATCATTTTTTTAATATCTTCCTGTTGGACAGCCTTGTGAGTGTCTCCTTCAATTAACACACGGTTAAATGGCGGCGTGTTAGTACCTATCACATAACGATTAAAGTCACTAAAACCGAAAATAGAATTATACAGCAGATGGGAACCATTACTAACACCAAAGTAGTCAGCATTTTCAACATCTCCCGATTTTAACAATAGGTTAAATGGGTTATTACCAGTGCTGAAGGGAGGTTTTATTTTTCCCCAATACTCAAATTTCGGATTTAATGAATATGCCCGTTCTATTATTTTCATAGACCAATATCTTACCATCAAATCGTCAGGGATATTGGTTGGGTCGGAATAATTCAACTCATATAAGGTTTTACCCAAGTCACCTATCAACTCTGCATCACGTAGCCTTAAACACATTCCATAGGCTGCGCAGTAAAGCCCTGCTATTACATAAGGGTCATCACATTGACAAAATTGTTCACAAGTGTATTTTGCAACCACAGGTGTTTCCGTGAACAAATCTACGAGATTTCTCACTATAATTGCTCGAAGTTCTGGATACGATGAAGTGAGCATCCAAGCCAAAAGAATAGCCAATTTCTTATTCTCAAATTTCAAATCTATACCAGTAGAACGTTTCCCAGAAAAAGCCTCGCGACCACTCCAATCATACAACTCATTGAGCTTTACACTCCATTTCAAGTCCCTTTCTGGTAATTTCATCTTCATTAGCGTCTGATGAAGACCTTCGATCTGTTCACTTCCATACTCTTCGACATCCCGTATAAGGTAGTTAATAATCTTAATATTACCATCCTCAAGGAACTTGGAAACGATGTCCTTGTTATATGGTCCTCTATATTGTAAAGTATCCATTAGCTCAACATTCCAATCAGTCCCATCCAATGCTTTTTTTACAAACAGGTCTGTTTTTTCACTACCCAGCGAAAGTAATGCCCCAACAAAATGTGTAAACTTGATTGGAGAAAACTTTTTCTTTTTGATAATACTCTTCTGTAAATAAAGCCAATCACACACGCCATTGCCGTCCAGTTTAGAATGCATTAGGACTAATGCTTTCATATAGTCGCCAAGATTCTCATATTCAAACTCAACACAAGGTGAACCACTATCATCAAAACTCTCTAAAAGCAGGTTCTCTTGTAGGCAAACATGCAACAATGATTGTTTCCAAAGCCGCCCCGGACTAATCTGACGCGAGTACTGACGCGCTTTATCACGACTTACATCATTGCAATAACCATAGAACAAAGAATAATTGGCCAACTTTTTGAAATATCTGCCTAAAACATTTATGTATGGAGCTTCATTAACAAAATCTACAACATCTTTGTTTCTAATA